>UREO01000205.1 GCA_900546895.1 uncultured Oscillospiraceae bacterium | reverse complement strand
GGCCCAGGCCAAGCTGATCGGCGCCCGCTCCTTCCGCTTCTTTGAAATTTACATTGTGGTATCGCTGATCTACTGGGCGTGCTGCTTTGTAATTGAGCGGATTCTGTGGATAATCGAACGGTATGTAAGACGATATGAAAGAGATGTTGCCCGATGATACAGATTGAAAATCTTAAAAAAGCCTACGGTACCAATCAGGTGCTTCGCGGGGTCAGCCTCCGGATTGAAAAGGGAGAAATCGTGACGGTAATCGGCCCCAGCGGCGCGGGAAAAACGACGCTGCTGAGGATGATCAACTGGCTGGAACTGCCGGACGAAGGCACCATCCGGATTGCGGACGCCGCTATTGACGCGAAAAACCCGACCAAAAAAGAGGTTTACCGCCTTCGCGCGCAAAGCTCCATGGTGTTTCAGCATTACAACCTTTTCCACAATAAAACGGTTCTGGAAAATATTACCGAAAGCCTAATTTATGTGAAAAAGCTTCCCAAAAAGGAAGCGGACGAAATCGGCATGGAACTTTTGCGCAAGGTCGGCCTGCAGAAAAAGCATGACCAATATCCTTCCCGGCTTTCCGGCGGACAGCAGCAGCGTGTGGGCATTGCGCGCGCGCTGGCCGTAGACCCCAAGGTGATGCTGTTCGACGAACCGACCAGCGCGTTGGACCCGGAATGGGTCGGCGAGGTGTTGGCGGTCATGAACCGGATTGCGGCGGAAGGAATGACGATGGTGGTGGTTTCGCACGAAATGCGTTTTGCGCGGAGCATATCCAACCGCGTTCTGTTTTTTGACGAAGGCGTGATTCAGGAGGACGGTACCCCCGAACAGATCTTCCGCAACCCGCAAACCGAACGGACAAAGCAGTTTTTGTCACAGGCCTGCCTTGACGGCTGAAAAGGCGGAAACCGGACAGCGATACGAAAAAATCATTTTAAAAGCCTGTAGGAGAATCTCCTATCGGCTTTTTATATAGGAAAGCACATGCAGATTCAGGAAAGGAAGAAACATGGACGAAAAAACATTACAGAATACGCTGGAAGAGCATTTTTCATGGCTCCACCGCCATCCCGAAACGGCGCTCGGCGAATTTGAAACCACGGCGTATATCAAGCGGATTTTGACGGAAATTGGCGTGGAAATTTTAGACAGCGGCCTGCAAACCGGCCTTGTCTCCGTCCTTCGCGGAAAAAAAGAGAAACCCGTAGTGGCGCTGCGCTGTGACATTGACGCTCTTCCGATCGAAGAGACGGCGGATATTCCCTACCGGTCTGAAAATCCGGGGAAAATGCACGCCTGCGGGCATGATTTCCATACCACGGCGATGTTGGGAGCCGCCCTGCTCCTGAAACAGAAGAAGGCTGATCTGGAGGGTACCGTAAAGCTTTTGTTCCAGCCTGCGGAGGAAGCGGAACACGGGGCGGAGCATGTTCTGAAAACAGGAGCTTTGGACGACGTGGAGGAGATCTACGGACTGCACGTGGCTGCGGACCTGCCGGCCGGTACGGTCGCGGTGACGGCGGGGGCCGACCATGCGGCGGTTGACCGGTTTGTTGTGGATGTAACGGGTCTGGGCGGCCACGCGGCGCACCCGGAGCTGGTGATTGATCCGATTCTTGCGGCTTCCCAGCTGACCCTCGCTTTTCAGACCATCGTGAGCCGCAGTCTTTCCGCGTTCGACCGCGCCGTCATCAGCGTAACCAGAGTGGAAGCGGGCAGCACGTGGAATGTAATCCCATCCTCCGCCCAGTTGGAGGGAACCGTTCGGACGCTGGACAAAACGGTCCGGCAAAAAATCGTCCACCGGATGAAGGAAATCTGCGAGGGAATCGCGACGGTATCCGGCACGTCCATCCGGTTTCACTGGTACCCCGGCTGTCCCTCCACAAGCAACGACGCAGAGCTGGCGGCTTTTGTAAAAGACACCGCGGAGTCATTGGGACTGCTCACACAGGAGGCGGTCCCCTCCATGGGGGGCGAAGATTTTTCCTGCTATCAGGAAAAAATCAGAGGGGCGTTCTGGATGATCGGGGTGGGCGATACCGCCCCGCTGCACAATCCATCCTTCAAAGCGGACCTGAGCGGGCTGACGGGCGCGGCAAAGCTGCTGGCCGCACTTGGGGAAAGGGCGCTTACAAGACTCAACAGCGGAAAGGACAGGTAATATGGGAAAGATTTTTTATCCTGATTTTTTTAACGACGTATTCGGGCCGATTATGCAGCCCGGTTCCAGCGGAAGCTTTGCGGGTACCAGCCGGGTGGGCCGGATTGCCCGGCATACGCTGCTCAGTGAACCGAAACGGGTGCGCATCCTGTTCAATCCCGGCGACCACCATATGCTGAATCTCGGAAATATGATGGACGACCGGGGCTATCTGGGCGGCCTGCAGGATTTCGCCACGGACGACGTGCGCCTGTTTTCCGCGCATGAGCTTGCCCGGGAAAAAAAGATATCGTATGAATTTGGGGAGCTGGAAACCGATAACGCGTATCCCGGAAGCGTCCACTTCGAGCTGACGGGAACCGGCGGGGACACCGCTTCCCTCACCGCAAAATCGGTCGGAGGCGGCATGGTGGCAGCCTATGAAATTTCCGGCTTCCCCATCCATTGGCGGGCGGATACCTTCGGCGTGCTGCTGCAAAATACCAGACAGGACATTCCTGAGGAACAGCTGCGCGGCTTTGAGCAAAGCGCGGGGGAAGCGTTCCTTACGGCGGAACGCGTCGCCCTCCCGGACGGCGCGAGCGCCGTATTCCTTGAGCTCTCCGAAAACCCGGAGTCCGGCGGGCTGCTCCTGCATTTCGGTCCCGACACGCAGGTCAGGGTATTCCCTGCCCTTCTTCCGGTCGTCACCACCGCGAAAAGAAAGCCGCAGCTTTTTAAAACAGTGGAGGAATGGCGCCGGGTGGCGGAACAGCGGGGAATTTCCTTTGTTCAGGCCGCCATTGAATACGAAAAGGATTTTTCCGGATGGACGGACGAAACCATCTGGCAGTATTTTGAAAATATCGCGGATATTTTAAATCACCAAATCCATGCTCTGGAGACCATCGGCTACGACAATGCGAAGGACACTCCGATGCTGCCTATTTACGGCAGACAGTGGAATACATACATGCAGAACCATCAGACGCTGTCGGACCCGATCACACGCCATATTCTGGTGCACGCCTTTTCGACCAACGCAAAGCTGCCGGGTGTACGGATTGTACCCGGCCCCATGGGGACCGGAGGAGGATATCTGTTTTCCGCTTTGGACGCCGTGCGGGAGGCAAGAGGTTTTTCCCACCGGAAGATGATCGAGGGACTGGTCGTGGCAGCGGGGCTGGGCGCTTTGGCCTATACGCACACCAACGCGACCGGCGAGGTCGGCTGTGTCGGAGAATCCGGGGTCTGCTGCGCAATGGCGTCCGGCGCGGTCACCTGGATGGCGGGGGGCGACGGAAACCAGGTCGAGCACGCCGCCTCCATGGCGCTGCAGGCGAACCTTGGAATCCCCTGCGACCCCATTCCCGGCGGCCTTGAATTTCCCTGCATTACACGGACGATTCGTGCGGCGGTGACCGCACCGCTTTACGCGGATCTGGCGCTGAGCGGAATCGACCCCCTTGTTCCCTATCACGAAGTGCTGGGAGCGATTGAAAAGAATTTCCGCAGCAGCAGATTGGGGAAGCTTTGCGGCCCTCTCTGCGGGATCAACTGCACGCCCACGGCGGACCGCTGCAAGGCTTTTCTTCAAAACGAGGTCATGGGAGACAAAATCAAATTTGAAGCGGAAGAGACGGGGACCGGCCGATAAAGCTGAAAAGCCTCCTCCCATCGTACAAAAACGGCTGACCTTCCGCGAACCGGAAGGTCAGCCGTTTCAATTTCTCAGAATTGACCCGTAAAGAAGCTCTTATCTTTCGTGGAGGGGAACATAGTCCTTGTGGGAGGAGATGCTTTTGTACGCGGGGCGGATGATCTTGCCGACGTTGATCAGCTCTTCCAGCAAATGGGCACTCCATCCGGAGATACGCGCCATAGCGAAAACAGGGGTGAAAAGCTCCGGCGGCAGGCCGAGCATATGGTAGACGAACCCGCTGTAAAAGTCGATGTTCGCACTGACGCCTTTATAGGTTTTGCGTTCGCGCCCGATCACCTCCGGCGCCAGCCGCTCCACCAGAGAATAAAGCTTATATTCCTTGGTAAGGCCCTTTTCTTCGGAAAGGCTCTTGACAAACTTCTTAAAAATATTTGCGCGCGGGTCGGAAAGGGAATAAACCGCGTGACCCATCCCGTAAATCAGGCCGGCCCGGTCAAACGCCTGTTTATTCAGCAACCTGCTCAGATAGTCGGCTACCTTGTCCTCGTCCTCCCAGTCGTCGATATTCTGCTTCATATCCTCAAACATCATCACGACCTTGATGTTTGCGCCGCCGTGCTTTGGTCCCTTGAGCGAACTGAGCGCCGCTGCAATGACAGAGTAGGCGTCCGTACCGGAGGACGCGACCACATGGGTGGTAAAGCTGGAATTGTTGCCGCCGCCGTGCTCGGCGTGCAGAACAAGCGCAAGGTCAAGAATGCGGGCTTCCAGGGCGGTGTATTGATTGTCGATGCGAAGCATGTACAGAATATTCTCCGCCACGGAAAGCTCCGGCTTGGGCGCATGGATGAAAAAGCTGCAGTTCGGATCCATGTCGTGGGCGTAGGCCTGATAGCCGTAAACCGCGAGCTGCGGGAAAAGCGCGATCATTTCCAGGCACTGGCGCAGCACATTCGGCAGCGAGGTATCGTTCGGCCTTTCATCGTAGGCGTAAAGGGTGAGGACGCTTCTCGCCAGCGTATTCATCATATCGAACGACGGCGCCTTCATAATAATATCGCGTACGAAATTGGTTGGCAGGGTTCTGTATTTGGAAAGGAGCCTTTTGAATTCCTGCAGCCTGTTTTCTTCCGGCAGTTCGCCAAACAGGAGCAGATAGGTCGTTTCCTCAAAGCCGAAGCGGTTTTCCGCAATAAACCCGTGTACAATATCCTGAATATTGATGCCGCGGTAATATAGTTCCCCTTCACAGGGCACACTTTTTCCGTCGACTTCCTTCGAAGAAATAATATCCGATATCTCGGTTAAACCGGTCAGGACGCCTTTTCCGTTAATATCGCGCAGACCGCGTTTCACGTCGTATTGGGGAAACAGGGCGGGATTGATCGTGCTATGGCTTTTACAAAGATCCGTCAGCTCCAGAATTTCGGAGGTTATCGTAAAAAAGTCACCGTTTACTTTTTTCTCCATGTTTCATATCTCCTTTTCTTTACATTGTACGCTATTCCTTTTGGGGGATTTTGGTGAGAATTCTGTTAACAATGCGAACCGCGGCGTTAAATTCCTTATAATCTGCTTCGCTGAAGCCATTTATAGCCGATTTCAGCGCTTTATCAAATTTTTCGCGTCCGTTGCCAATTTCCTTTGCGGTGGTTTCCGAAACGGAAATCCGTATTTTTCGTCTGTCCCTTGTGTCCAGACTCCGCACAATATGACCTTCCTCATACAGCTTTTCAATCATGCGGCTCATCTGCTGGCGCGGTGTATGC
>UREO01000204.1 GCA_900546895.1 uncultured Oscillospiraceae bacterium | reverse complement strand
CTGAAAGGGAAACCGGACAGGGAGTGTAGCATGTTGGTAACGTCATAAGTCAGTTCAACTATCAAGGCTGCGACTGAATGGCAAGGGGAAAGGTCAGATATGAGGATATCCAGAGCTTTGCGCAGCTGGAGAAAAACTACGGCAAGGAGGGCGCTTCCATCATTATTGACAATTGCCAGGACACCGTGTTCGGCGGCTTCGCCCCCAATAGCGAGTCGGCGCAGATTCTCTCGAAAGCCCTCGGCAATCAGACCGTCATGAGCGGTTCCATCAGCCGCGGGAAGAATGATCCCAGCCAGTCTCTGCAGATGATCGAGCGGCCGCTGATGACGCCGGACGAGCTGAAATCCATGCCAAAGGGCCGATTTATCGTCACAAAGACCGGGGCCTACCCGATGCGCACCCGGCTGAAGCTGTTCCTCGAATGGGGCATTACCTTCGGAAAACCGTATGAAATCGCGGAGCAGTCCGCCCGAAAGGTGGAGTACGCAAACCGGCACTCACTCGAGGAAGAAATTATCCGGCGCAACGCCGCGTGCGAAGCCGATCCGGAGGAAAAATCGGAACCCGATTCTTCCGCTTCCGCCGGTATCCAGCATACCCTCGCGTTGGAGCATAAGGCACCGGAACAGCAAAAGTCCTCGATACGGATATAGCGGGAGACGGTTCTATGAGCTATTTTTCCTCGCTCTATTCCTCGGAACTGCCCCCACCGTGCAATGGCGGTGTACATGTATCTGCGTGACCGGGCTGACCGGGACGGCAAATGCTATCCGGCGATTGGTACCATCGCCAAGGAGCTGAAGCTCTCCCGCAGCACCGTCAAGCGCGCGATTGCTGACCTTGAAAGAAGCGGTTACCTGCGCAGGGAGCAACGCTGGCGGGAAAACGGCGGCAAGAGCAGCAACATGTTTTATCTGACGAAGGTCGATTCCAGTTAACGCTGAAAAACGGCCATCCCTCCAAGGGGGTGGTCTGTCTATACGCTGAACTGTGGTACGGTTCATGATGAACCATCAGTGAAGGTCCCACTCTAACAAGAAGCTAACATCAGAGAAAAACAATCTGCTCTATGGTTAAGGGCCATCTTCCAGTAAGAAGATGACCTTCAGCCTGTAGACAAAAGGGTCGAAACACCTCTGTCCTTATGGTATAATAAAGACCATAAGGACAGAGGTGTTTTTGATGTATGTAAAAAAGGACAGAGGACAACAAAAGCAAATAAAATTTGTGAGTATAGAAGATTTAGTACCGAAGAACCATCTTTTACGGGATATAGACAGAGCAATAGACTTCAGCTTCATCTATGACGAAGTAAAAGGATTGTATTCAGAAATTGACTGGGGAAAGCCGGGGATTGACCCGGTAGTCCTGTTCAAAATTGTGTTCATTCAATATCTGTTTGGCATCCGAAGCATGCGACAGACAATCAAGGAAATTGAAGTAAACATGGCATATCGTTGGTTCATAGGATACGATATCGGAGAAAAGATTCCGCATTTCTCCACGTTCGGAAAAAACTACACACGCCGATTTGAAGGAACAGATGTGTTTGAACGGATCTTCACCCACATTTTGAATGAAGCGGTAGATTGTGGCTTTGTAGATGCCAGCGGGATATTCATTGATGGAACACACATTAAGGCCAGCGCCAACAAGAAAAGAAGCCAGCCAGCAGAAGTCGAGATTCAAGCCAAAAGCTATCAAAAACAGTTGGATGAAGAAATTGCCAAAGATCGGGAACTGCATGGAAAAAAGCCCCTAAAAAGCAATGACAGCAACGACGATGACCAACCACCAACACCCCCGGCGACCAAAACAATTTCTCAAAGTAAAACTGACCCGGAGTGTGGATTGTTCCACAAGGGAGAGCACGAAAAACAATTTGCCTATGTAGCGAATACTGCATGTGACAAGCACAATTTCGTTTTAGATTTTGTGTTGGGGGCAGGAAATATTCATGACAGCATGATGTTCAGCGGACTGTTTGAAAAGATTTTAAAAAAGTTCCCGGAAATGCAGGCAACCGCAGTGGATGCGGGATACAAAACGCCGGCGATTATGAAACAAATCATTGACAGTGGAAAAATCCCTTGTGTACCGTACAAGCGCCCCATGACGAAAAACGGATTCTTCAAAAAATATGACTTTGTGTATGATGAATATTTTGATTGTGTGCTGTGTCCAAACAATCAGACTCTAAGCTATTCTACGACCAACCGAGATGGATACCGCGAATACAAAAGTAATCCGAAAATCTGTAAAGACTGTCCCATGCGTTCCCAATGCACCGAAAGCAAAGCCTATCAAAAAGTCGTGGAACGGCATATATGGGAACCTTACATGGAACTTGCGGAGGATTACCGGCATACTCCCGAGTATCGGGACATTTACAAATTAAGAAGCGAGACCATTGAGCGTGTGTTTGCGGATGCAAAAGAGAAACATGCCATGCGTTACACTCAACTGCGTGGACTGCAGAAGGTGAAGATGCAGGTCACGCTTACTTTCGCATGCATGAATTTGAAAAAGCTTGCAACTTGGAAACGGAGAAGGGGCTTGCTGCCCCCATCTTTACAGTATTTTATTTGTCAGATAGCCTATTTTATTCAATTATTTCTAATCGGTAACGAAAAAGGTGTCCTACGCTTCGCGTAAGGCACCTTTTTGTCTACGGTCTGTCGGGCCTTTTTCCAAGGAAAAAGGCCCGTAAAGCAAGGAGCGGCGGCAAATAAAAAACAGGTTATTTCGGGCCTGATGATTCCGAACCAGAACCATTCAGAAGCTTTCGTCCCCCGGGCAACTCCTGTTTTTTTCGGGGATTTTTCTCTGTGCTGAATTCCGTCATGCAGTTCCAGTAGCGCTTTGGCATATGGCTCATTCGGCACTTCGGGTTGTGGCGGCCCCGCACCTCGATGGTGCTGTAAAAAAGGCGCCAAAGCTCCCGGAAGGAACGCTCCTCCTCGTCCGGTTCGGGCATCTGAAAATCGTCCGCGGAAATGATTTTGGAGCGGTATGGCTGATAGATCAGCGCCATGGAGTGCGTGCGGTCGTAAATCAAAAAGCGTTCCTCCGGGTACCGTTCCCGGAAATGCGGGGCCAGCAGGGGCAGAACAAGGTTTTTGGGTTCAATCTCGGCGGCAAGCGCGCCGTCAAAGACGGAAAAGCGCAGGAAGCCTTTCAGCAGGTGCGCCTCATTGGTCAGGTGCTTGACCGCTTTAAAAAGCGTGTTTACCACATCGTCCGCCAGCATATTCATCACCCGGGGACCACGGGAAAAGCCTATGCGGAGAAACAGCAGGATATAAAGCTCTTTCCGGGGCAGGCACGTCAGGTATGCGCGGCGCACAAAGTCCAGCGCCTCCATCCCCATTTTCCCGGGGATAGAGGCCAGCACCCGGGCCGATTTTTTGGGATCGGTCACGATCTCCCGCTGCGGCAGCAGAACGGTCTGCTCCGTGTCGGGCGAAAGAATATCCGCGGGAATTTCGTGCTTTTCGTAGCTCTCAAAGACACAGCATAAAAGCCCGTCAAAGCTTCCGTCGTAGCAGTAAATCAGATTTGACCGGTCAGGCATTTTCGCACATCCTCCTGTGTCAGGCGCGGCTGCTCGAACAGGGAAAGCTGTTCCGGCACAAATCCCGCGCCCTGTTGGTACATGCCCAGCGCGGTGTCGGACATCAGCGAGCGCAGCGCGGCGTCCTGTGTGATTTTCAGCCCGTCCGCGATTTTTCCGCCGCAGGTAATAAAGTACTGCGCCCGTTTCAGTACAACGCCCAGCTTTTTCAGTCCGTCAAAATTCAGCGGCCCGGTCCGCCGGGCGGTAACGATGCGTTTGGCGCTGGTTACGCCGATTCCCGGTATGCGCAGCAGCTCCGCGTACGGCGCGCGGTTGATTTCCATGGGGAAGCGCTCCATATGATTGAGCGCCCAGTTGCATTTCGGGTCGATATAAGGATTAAAGCTCTGATGGCCGGCGTCCAGGATTTCATTGGCGGAAAAGCCGTAGAACCGCAGAAGCCAATCCGCCTGGTACAGGCGGTGCTCCCGCAGAAGAGGGGGCTTTGTGTCCGCGGGGGGCAGCAGGGCGCTGTCGGAAACGGGCATATAGGCGGAAAAGAAAACGCGTTTCAGCTTGTATTTTTTATAAAGGCCCTCGGTCAGGTTCAGAATCTGAAAATCCGTCTCCGGCGTGGCGCCTACGATCATCTGCGTGCTCTGTCCGGCGGGGGCAAATTTGGGAGCGTGCCGGTACCGGACAAGGTCGGTGGTGTTTTCCTGAATCCGGTTCTGAATATATCCCATGGGCGCCAGAATGGAATGCTTCGTCTTGTCCGGGGCCAGCAGCTTCAGGCTGCTCTGGGACGGCAGCTCAATGTTGACGCTCATGCGGTCGGCCAGCGTTCCCAGACGGGAAATCAGCACGCTGTCCGCGCCGGGGATGGCCTTTGCGTGGATATAGCCCGAAAACCGGTATTCCTCCCGCAGAATCCGCAGCGCCTCGATCATCTGCTCACAGGTGTAGTCCGGGTTCCGCTGAATGCCCGAGCTGAGGAAAAGACCTTCAATATAATTGCGGCGGTAAAAGTTGATGGTCAGCTCCGCCAGCTCGCGCGGGGTAAAGGCGGCGCGGGGCGTGTCGTTGATCGTCTGGCCGAAATTATTCAGTAGTTCCTCCACTGTCAGTTCACCTCCAAGGAAATTTTACCGTGGAGGCAGGAAAATGAGAACGTACTGTCAATGATGGTATATATGAATTATTTGAGTCAGCAACTTGCTTTCATTCGTTTCTCCGTATATACTAAAAGATAATACGATTCGGAGGACAAGTATGCTTGATTATATATCCGTCCAGCAGGCTGCTGAAAAATGGGAGATTTCAGAGCGCAGGATTCAGAAGCTCTGCGAAGAAAACCGTATTGAGGGCGCTGTTCGCTTCGGTCACGCCTGGGCAATACCGAAGGATGCTGAAAAGCCGATAGATAAAAGGCTGAAAGGGGCAAAGACTTGAGGAAAAATTGAGATTTGCATGTGACTCTAGTAAGAAAGGAGGCGTCAAGGTGGTCAAAATTTTACTTGTTGACGATGAAAAAGGCGTTGTAGATATGATGAAAAGCTATTTTGAGATGGTCGGTTAATTGTGTCAACGGTAGGTGAATTTGGCCACTGCAGAATAGGAGGATTATAAAATGGCAGCGGACCACCTACACAAAAAGGAAAAATTAATTGCCGGTCATATTGAGGAACGCAAGGGGTTACTCTACTGTGTATTAAATTACACAGTAGATGGAAAGCGTAAGCAAAAATTCGTTCCCACAGGGCTTAAAGCTAAAGGGAACAAAACTCGGGCAAATGATATGCTTGCGGATGTTAGACGTGAATGGACGGAAAAACTAAAAAAAGAGCAGGAAGCCGTTGATCTAAAGAATGCCGAAGAAAACGGTGAAGTATCGCCGTTGTTTTCAGATTTTCTGGATCGTTGGCTGGAATACAAGTATAGGCTTGCAACAAAGCAGACTTTGGGACGGCGTAAAAATGAGCTAAATAATGTCTGCTGAACGAGCTGAAAAGACGCATGAATGCTGACTTATGAGAAGATT
>UREO01000203.1 GCA_900546895.1 uncultured Oscillospiraceae bacterium | reverse complement strand
GTATTTTGCCGGAAACCGCGCGATGATGGAAAGCAGAAAGGTGGATATCTCCTCCCTGCAAAGCGCCTGCGACGCGCTGGCGGAGGACGGAAAAACGCCGCTGTATTTTGCGCAGGGGCAGAATCTGCTGGGGGTCATCGCAGTGGCGGACGTTGTGAAGCCGACCAGCCGTCAGGCAATCGAAGAATTTAAGGCGATGGGTATTGACGTAGTCATGCTGACGGGCGATAATAAAAGAACAGCCGAAGCGATCCGCCGCCAGCTTCACATAGACCGCGTAGTGGCGGAAGTCATGCCGCAGGACAAGGAAAGCGAGGTCCGCAGAATTCAGGACGGCGGCAAAAAGGTCGCGATGGTCGGCGACGGCATCAATGACGCGCCCGCGCTCGCAAGAGCCGATGTCGGGATCGCCATCGGGGCGGGAACGGATATCGCCATTGAATCGGCCGACATTGTGCTGATGAAAAGTGATTTGCTGGACGCCGTGACCGCGGTGCAGCTGAGTAAGGCCGTTATCCGCAACATCAAGGAAAACCTGTTCTGGGCGTTTTTTTACAACAGCATCGGCATCCCGCTTGCGGCAGGCGTGTTTTTCTCCCTGCTGGGCTGGAAGCTGAACCCGATGTTCGGCGCGGCGGCTATGAGCCTGAGCTCCGTGTGCGTTGTTTCCAACGCGCTGCGGCTAAAGTTTTTTAAACCGCACAGAATATCTGCGGGGCAAAAACAGAACGAAATCGAAAACCCAGTTAACCCAATTATAATAGAAGCGGAAGGAGATCTTTCTGAAATGAAAAAAGTCATTACCATTAACGGCATGAGCTGCGAACACTGCAAGGCCAGAGTTGAAAAGGCTCTGAATGCCGTTGAGGGCGTGGAAGCAAAGGTGGACCTGAAAAAGAATAACGCCACGGTTTCACTGAAAACGGAGGTTTCCGACGAAGCGCTGAAAAACGCCGTGCAGGAAGCCGGTTATGAGGTGGTTTCCGTAGAGGAAAAGAAGGGCCTGTTCGGCAAATAATTTTACACGGAGGCTGCCATGAAAGCAGACAAAGAAAAGGTGACCCGGTTGCTGAAAACCGCACGGGGACAGCTTGACGGACTTTTGAAAATGGTGGAAGAGGACCGCTACTGCATCGACATCTCCAACCAGCTGATGGCCACGCAGGCAATCCTGAAAAAAGCCAACATTGAAATTATCCACGCGCACCTTGGCTGCTGTGTCAAGGAAGCGTTTGAACAGGGAGACGCCGAAGAAAAGATAGACGAAATACTGGCTGTCATGGATAAGCTTTCAAAATAGCGGAATATCGGCGCTCCGAGCGGCTTTCAAACCGTTTCGGGGCGCTTTTTCTGATTGCGGACTGAAAATTTGAAAAAAGAAGATTTTTGCTGGAATATAGATAACATTGACAGATTATAAGATTTGAAATATAATCATATTGTTATAAAAGTAACATGGAATGCAAGTAAAGAAGTAAAATTTTATCAGTTTTGAACTGAATTTTTTGATTGCTGAGGCGGTAGAAAAATGAATTTTACATCGAAACGGTCTGTCTTTATTTCTGCAATTGCAATCCTCATTCTTCAGGCGGCAGGACTTTTGTTCCAATTCCACGGGGTGGGCGGCTTCCTCTATTCCGTGATCGGGAGCATCCTGATTCTGGTTGTTGCCGACGCCCTGTTTGGAAAAACCGGCGGGGACCCCCGCCCCGTAAAGCAAAAGGACCATGAGCAGGACGACTTGGGGGAAAGGCTTTTTCAGGTTGCGGAAACCATGGGCTTTGACTCCCAACAGCTGATCTGGCTTTCCAAGGACAATATGAAAACCTTTGAAAAGGTTGCAAAGATTTCTTATGAGATTGAAAAGTTCAGTGAACAGAATGCGGCCAGCTCGGAAGAAATCAACGCAAGCATCAATGAGCTTGCCGGAGCATGTGCCAATCTGAATTCCGGAATCATAAAAATCGAAGATCATTCCAAAACCTCCATCGAAATGCTGAACAAAAATGAGCGGACCATCCGGAGTATCGGAAGCTTCATCCTCGACCTTACGTCGGTCATCCAGGTCGCTTCCGACAGCAATCTGGAGCTCCAGGAATCCTCTGCGAAAATCAATGAAATTGTGGACTATATCAGAAAGATATCCAGCCAGACCAATCTTCTGGCGCTGAACGCCGCCATAGAGGCCGCGCGGGCGGGGGAGGCCGGCAGGGGCTTCTCCGTTGTCGCCGGGGAAATCCGGCGGCTCGCGGTACAGACGGACGATGCGATCTCCGTCATTGAGGGCGTGGTCAGGAATATTGTCGATAAAATACAGACATCCAACACAGCCATGACCGAAATCGGCGGCAAGATGAAAAATGTGGACGGCATTGTCACGGAAGCCTCTCAGATCATTCAGGAGATCAACTCGATTCTGAAGGCTGTTCAGAACGCGATTTCCGGCCTTACCCAGGAGTCGCTGATGCAGAAGAATACGGCGACTGAAATTGAAAAGGCGGTGGAAAATGTTGCGGAGGCGGTACAAAAGACCCACGATGTTTCCTGCTCCGCCATTGAGATGGTAAACGTTCAGCAGGAGAAAAACGAAACCATTCTTTCTTTCTGCAACAAGATCGGCGAAACCGCGGAAATGCTGCAGCAGGACGCCATGGCTTTCAAAAAGCAGGACGAAATCATCTTCGGCGTCAATCCCTTCGTCGAGCCCGACCGTATTCGGAAAACCTACGTGCCCATTCTTGAACGGGTATGTGCCAGCGTGGGATTGAAATGCCGCACCCTGATTGTCAGAAGCTATGACGCGCTCAGTGAAAGTGTGGAAAAAGGCATCATCGATGTCGGCTGGTTCTCTCCGTTCGCCTATGTCAACGCGCACGAGAAATGCGGGGCGAATGTGCTGGTTACGCCGAAAGTTCAGGGCCGCTGTTCCTACAACGGGTACGTTGTGGCCCGTAAGGACGGCAGGGTGCATTCCATCAATGACTTAAAGGGAAAGACCTTTGCCTACGTCGATGAAAAAAGCGCGTCGGGGTATCTGTACGCCCGCGATATGATGAAGCAGAACCATATGGATCCCGACACCATTTTTGAAAAGGTCGTTTTTTTGGGCAATCACAATAATGTCGTCAACGCTGTTCTGGCCGGGGAGGTGGACGCGGGCGCGACCTATGACGAGGTTTACAATCAGGCGCGCGCCGACGGGCTTTTCACGGACGAGTTGATTATTGTCGCCCGTACGGAGGAAATTCCGAAGGATGCCCTGGCCGCCAGAAAGGACATGCCCGCGGTACTGGCGGAAAAGCTCAGCGGCGCCTTTGTGGACTTCAGTGATTACAGCGGGATCGATACAACGGTTCAGGGCTTTGTCAGAAATGAAGACAAGGCGTACGATATTATCAGAAGATTAAGTAATTAAACTGAATTCATAATTTTTCCAGTATTTTCATTAGTTTACATAATTTTCAGTATTGTTTTCTTTATGCATCGGTGTTACGATAAATGCAAGAAAAGTTACAAACCTGTAACAATTCAAATCGAGAAGCATGAAAAGGAGATAATACATGAAAACGAAAATACTTGCGTTAATTGCATGTGTGCTGATGTCAGGTACGGCCGGCGCGATTGTAAACAGTGGCAATGCCGCGGCTGCACCAAGCGAAAGCACCACTACAAGTACCGTTTCTGTCGATTCTCAGGCGGAAGCCGTAACCAGCGAAGCACCGGCAGCGGATGCACAGGAAACAGGCAACACTGTTTCCGATATTGTTAAATCCGGTACCTCCAGCGTTTGCCCCAAAACTTCCGTTTCCAACGGAACCGTGGCGGGAACCGATTCTACCAACTGCAAGGCTGGCAACAGCTGTGCCGTCAACCAGATCTGCAGCACGGCAAACGGCTGCATCAACAACTCCAACTGTAAAGCGGGCACCATCTGCACAGTCACTTCCAACTGTCTGAGTAATTCCTCCAACGGAAACCAATATCAGATCACGATTGGCGGAAAAACATACACTTGCCCCAATACGAACGCAGGCTCTAAGCCCAGCTCCGGTTCCAAGCCGAACTCAAGTTCCAAACCCAGCTCTGGTTCTAAACCGGGCTCCAGTTCCAAGCCGAGCACCAGTTCTCAGGGCAGCACTTCCAGCACACCGTCCACCACGGGCGGAAGCTACGCTTCCTTCCAGAATCAGGTAGTTCAGCTTGTGAATCAGGAAAGAGCCGCAAACGGGCTCAAGGCTCTTACCGTCAATTCCTCTCTGACAAAGACCGCGACCTTAAAGTCGCAGGATATGGCGAAGCTGAACTATTTTGACCATCAGTCTCCTACCTACGGTTCTCCGTTTGACATGATGAAGCAGTATGGAATCAGCTACAGAGCCGCCGGCGAAAACATCGCTATGGGCCAGACGTCCCCGCAGCAGGTTATGCAGGGCTGGATGAATTCCCCCGGACACAGAGCGAACATCCTGAATGCTTCCTTTACCCAAATTGGCGTGGGTATTGCCCGGAACGCACAGGGCCGCTATTACTGGACCCAGCAGTTCATCGGTTAAAAATTTCATTTCCTTTCAAATTATGTAAAAGAAGGCTGCCGTTTATCGGCGGCCTTTTTTTTGCTGCCATGGAACGTGTCAGAAAACATTGGAACAAGATGGAGAGAACCGTCATAAAGTGTTTACTGGAGGCCTGGACAACAAACCACACAGGCTGTTGAGAAGGCCTTCGACAGGAGGAATGAGTATGAATAATTTTTTTACCTGGGAAACGCTGGCTACCTTTGCAGGATGCGCCGCCGCGACTGCGGTCATTACCCAGTTCGTGAAAAGCGCCTTGTTTTTTAAAAACATTGCCACCCAGTGGGTATCCTATTTTGTTGCGATCATCCTTTTACTAGGGGCAACGTATTTTACCGGCGCGCTGACATGGTCGTCGGGCGCATTGATACCGTTTAACGCGGTCATCATTGCCCTTAGTGCCAATGGGGCGTATTCTGCTGTATTAAGGGCCACCGGGACCAAAGAAAACAAATAGACGAAGTAACGTTCCGCTGTGAAAAGGAATGTCCTTCCGGCAATTCGCCGGAAGAACATTCTGAAAATCCATGTGGTTCCGGGGTGTACCCGTTCCCATTACACGTGCGTATACTGCACTTTTCACGAGTCACCACATATTATAATAAAAAGCGTAAAGTGTTTGTTCATGCTAATGGTTCGTAAACAAATTTGATACATGGGAGTTTTGATTATGTCAAATAGCAGAAGATGCCCGCCTTATGATGCGGGTGACGGGTTTAATCCAGAAATGAAAATTTATCATAACGGATGCCTAGATAATTGTTGCAAAGACCCGTGCGGCTGCTGCTGCCCAGGCCCTACCGGCCCGAGAGGCCCGCGGGGCCCTGCTGGCCCCATGGGCCCCATGGGCCCTATGGGCATCGGCTCCACCGGCCCCACAGGTCCTATCGGTCCGTCCGGAGGCCCCACGGGAGATACGGGTCCAACCGGCCCGACAGGCCCAACAGGTGCGGCAAGCACCGTAACCGGTCCGACCGGTCCCACGGGAGATACGGGTCCGACCGGCCCGACAGGCCCAACAGGTGCGGCAAGCACCGTAACCGGTCCGACCGGTCCCACGGGAGATACGGGTCCGACCGGCCCGACAGGCCCAAC
>UREO01000202.1 GCA_900546895.1 uncultured Oscillospiraceae bacterium | reverse complement strand
TCAGCTATCGATTGCACATTTGGCCAAAAAATGGTACAATAGTCACAGTTGAATCACCGATTGGAGTGAAAATTTTATGGCACTTTACCGTGTTCTTCTTGTGGATGACGAAGAAGAAATACGAGAAGGCATTATTCGTAAGATAGATTGGGCCCGCTTGGGGTACACCATTGCCGGCGACGCAGAAAACGGGCTGGAAGCCCTGGAGAAGGCGGAGCATCTTCACCCGGACGTCGTCATGACGGACATTAAAATGCCGTTTATGGACGGGCTTGAGCTGGGGGAACGACTGCGGGTGGTCCTGCCGTCGGCAAAGCTGATTATCTTTTCCGGATTCGACGATTTTGAATACGCGCAGAAGGCGATCAAAATCAATGTGGCGGAATACGTCCTGAAACCGATCAATTCCAATGAGCTGACGGAAACGCTGAAAAAGCTGAAACGGCAGCTTGACCGGGAATTCGCGGAAAAGCGCGACGTGGAAATGCTGCGCAGAAATTACATGGACAGCCTCCCCGTAATGCGGGAGCAGTTTTTGGTTGGTTTGATCGAGGGCCGGATTTCCGAGGAGCGGCTGCGCGCGCAGGTGCCGCTCCTGCAGATCGACCTGACGGCGGCCGACCAGTGGGCGGTTGCGCTTGTCCGGGCGGATTCCGCGCCGAAGGCCGACGCGGCCCTGCACGGGGAGGAGGAGCTGATCCCGATTTCCCTGAAATGCACCGTGGATGAAATTCTGGGGAATTACTGTGGGTTCACGGGCTTTCTTTACTCCGACTGCGTTGCGGTCATTGCCGAGCTGAAGCCGGAAAGCGGCGTCGATTCCCTGATTAACGGGATGAACCAGATCTGCAAGGCTGCCGAGCGGGTGCTCGGTGTGAAGGTTATGGCCGGGGTGGGCACGGTGTGTTCCGCATTGACGGAAATCCGCCATTCCTACCGGGAAGCACAGAACGCGCTGGACTACAGCGCGGCCATGGGCTCCGGAAAAGCCATTTATATTGCGGATGTCGAGCCGGAAACCTCTGTCCGGCTCCAGTTCGACGAGCACGACGAGCGGGAAATCACCAATGCGATCAAGATGGGCTCCGAGCAGGAAATTGCCGACCGGATCAACGCGCTTTTCACACGCTTTGAAACGTTGCTGCTTCCGCTCAGCCAGTATCAGATCTATGTCATGGAGATGATGACTTCCCTGTTGAAGGTCATGCACGCGTACGAGCTGAGCACGGAAGAAATTTTCGGCGTGGATTTCAATTACGTCAACACCATCGCGTCCCTGCATTCGCCGACTGAGATGAAGCAGTGGTGCACGGATTCCTGCATCAAAATCAGTACTCTGATTAAGCGCGAGCGTGTGGACTCCACCAAGCTGCTTGCGCAGAACGCAAAGCAGTATATCGAGGGGCATTATCAGAACAGCGATCTTTCCGTGGAAAGCCTTTGCTCGTTTCTGCACGTCAGCCCCGCCTACTTTTCAACGGTTTTTAAGCGGGAGACCGGTATGAGCTTTGTCGCTTATCTGACGGAGGTGCGCCTGCAGGAGGCGGTCAACCTTCTGAACACCACCGGCGACAAAACTTATGTGATTGCGGGCAAGGTGGGTTATACCGAACCCAATTATTTCAGCTATGTCTTTAAACGGAAGTTTGGTGTGTCACCATCAAAATACAGAAGCAACTGAAGCGCAGGCGAAATACCGCGCCGTTTTACGGCGGCGGGCCCGGAGTTGATACGATGCGGAAAAAAGCAAGGGACTTTATCGATAAAATAACCCAGCTTCTGCAGAAAAAAAGCCTGCAGTTTACTATTTCCATCACTTTTACCGCTGTTTCGGTGGTGGGGATGCTGATTGTCGGCGGTTCCCTTTCCATGCGTTTTATCAGCTCCAGCGAAGAAATGGTCTCGGACGACAGCACGCGTATGGTCGACCAAGTCAACCTGAACCTGGACAACTATCTGCGCAACATGATGCGCATTTCCGACTCCATGTATTACCGCGTGATCAAAAATGCCGATCTGGCCGCGGACAACATCGGCAACGATATGAGTCTGCTCTATGAGACAAACCGGGACCTGCTTATCAGCATCGGCGTGTTCTCCAATTCCGGCGAGGTCATTGCCGCCGAGCCGCTGACGCAGCTGAAGCCCTCCGCCAACGTGAGCGGGGAAAACTGGTTTAAAAACGCCGCGCGCAAGATTGAGAACTGCCATTTTTCCACGCCGCATGTGCAGAATCTGTTTGTGGACCCGGACAACAAGTACCGGTGGGTCGTTTCGCTCAGCCGCTCGGTGGAGCTGACCAGCGCCGGTTCGATTACCCACGGCGTTCTGCTGGTAGACATGAACTTCAGCGGGATCGAACAAATCTGCAAGAACGTTGATCTGGGCGAGTCGGGGTATATCTATCTGACTGACGGGAACGGGGAGATCATCTACCACCCCCGCCAGCAGCTGATCTATTCCAATCTGATTCATGAAAACAACTACGCCGCCGCCAAGTACGACGACGGAAACCACAACGAGACCTTTGAGGGGCAGCAGCGGCTGGTCACGGTCAAAACCGCAGGGTATACCGGCTGGAAAATCATTGCCGTTACCCCCACGCAGGACATTACCTCCAATTATCAGCAGTTCCGGCTTTTTGCGCTGTTCTTTCTCTTCTTTGCGATCTTTCTGATGATTTTCGTCAACATGTTCCTGTCCTCCCGTATTGCCAACCCGCTCAAGGAGCTGGAACTCTCCGTCAAGGAGCTTGACCGTGGGAATCTGAGCGGGGTGGATATTTCCGTTTCCGGCTCCTACGAGGTGCAGCATCTGGGTAAGACGATCCGTTCCATGGTCGATCAGATGCGCCGGCTGATGGACGATATTGTGGCGGAGCAGGAATCCAAGCGAAGAAGCGAGCTGGACGCGCTTCAGTCCCAGATTAACCCCCATTTTTTGTACAATACGCTGGATTCCATTATCTGGATGATTGAAAACGAGCGATACGACGGCGCGGTCACTATGGTAACTGCGCTGGCAAAGCTTTTCCGTATCAGTCTTTCCAAGGGAAAAAACATCATCACCGTGTCGGACGAGCTGGAGCACGTGCGCAATTACCTGACCATACAAAAAATGCGGTATAAAAACAAATTCAGCTACGAGATTTCGACCGAGCCGGAAACGCTGAAATGCGCCACCATCAAGCTGATCGTCCAGCCGCTGGTGGAAAACGCCATCTATCACGGCATGGAATTTATGAGCGGCGACGGCGAAATCCGCATTAACGCTTACCGGGAGGGAAATGATCTCTATATTGATATTATCGACAACGGCCTCGGTATGCCGCAGGAACAGGCGGACGCGCTGCTGACGCAAAAAACCACGAAGGTGCGCGGGAAGGGTTCGGGCATCGGGCTGAAAAATGTGCAGGAGCGCATTCAGCTTTATTTCGGCAGCGAATACGGGCTTGCCATTTACAGCGAACCGGACGAGGGAACCACCGCCAGAATCCATCTGCCGCTGAAAACAATGGAAGAAGCCGAAGGAAACGAAGGGGGCGGGAGCAAATGACCAAAAATAAAATAAAGGTATTTATCCTGATCTTTTTCGCGTTTGCGAGTTCCTTCCTGATTTTGAACCGGGACCGTTTTTTTGAAAAGAAAAACAACGACCCTTATGAAATATCCGTTATCTGGCGCAGCAAAAGTACGGAGAGCAGCACCACCATCAAGCAGGGGATTGATCAGGCGGCAAGAGATTTTAACGCGGAGGTCAGTTTTATTACCCTGTCGGGGGAAAACAACGCGGGGGAACAGATTTCCCTGCTCCAGCGCGAAATCAATAACGGCGCGGACGCCATTGTGATTGCTCCCGTCAATTCGACGGATCTGAAGGAGCCGATCGAAAAGGCCCAGAAAGGCATTCCGGTGGTCGCTATGCAGTCCACGGTGACGACCATCAAGAATCTTTCCACCATTTCGTGCGACAATCAGAAGCTGGGCAGCGCTTTGGCGGGGACGATTCTGAAAAACGGGGGCGGGCGCGGCCATATTGCTATTCTGCGCAACAGCATGGACTGCAGTAATATCCAGCAGCGCTACCTCGGCGTGCTGCAAACGCTCAAATCCTCCCAATATGATATGGAATACTGGGAAATCCCCAACGATTCCCAAAAAGCGTACGATACGGTCAAGGGGATGCTGCAAACCAGCGGCGCCGATACGCTGGTCGCGCTGGACGCGCCGGCGCTGGAGGCTGCCGCAAAAGCGGAAAAGGATCTTCTGAAAGCCGGGAGCACCCAGGTGCAGATTTACGGGATAGGCCGGACGAATACAGTGGTTTCCCTTCTGGAAGAAAAGGTGATCAATTCCCTCGGGGTGGAAAACGAATACAATCTGGGGTATATCAGCATTCGCACTGCGGTGGAAAAAATCAACAACAAGCAGGCGGCCGGTCAGGCCAACATAAATTTCGCAATCGTAAATCACGAGAACATGTATAATTCCGACAACCAAAGGCTGCTTTTTCCGTTTGTAAGATAATGGAGGAGAAATATGAAAAGCTTTATCAGAATCATGGCTTTTACGCTGGCAGCCGCGATGCTGCTTCCCCTGGCCGCCTGTGATTCGGGCAAGGGCGGGGGAAAGGTGGAAACGGTGAAAATCGGGGTTTCCCTTTACCGAAAGGACGACACCTTTGTGGCGAGCCTTTGCACCTGCCTGGAAAGGGTGGCGAAGCAGAAGGAGACCGAGTCGGGCAAGAAAATCGTGGTCAATATGGTGGACGGACAATCCAGCCAGGCGCTGCAGAACGATCAGGTGGACAGCTTTATTTCCCAGAATTACGACGTGATCTGTGTCAATATGGTCGACCGGACCGCGGCAGCGGTGATTGTGGACAAGGCGAAGGCCGCCAATATCCCGGTGATCTTTTTTAACAGGGAGCCGGTGGAAGAGGACATCCGCCTGTGGGAGAGGGCGTATTACGTGGGGGCGGACGCGGCCCAGTCCGGGCGGCTGCAGGGAGAAATCATTGCGGAAGCCTTTCAGAAAAACCGCGCCGAGATCGATAAAAACGGCGACGGGAAGATTCAGTATGTCATGCTGGAAGGGGAGCAGGGACATCAGGACGCGCTCTTGAGAACGGAATATTCCATTAAAGCCGTTACCAGCGCCGGGATTCAGGTGGAGAAACTGGCGAACGACACCGCCAACTGGCAGCGCGCGCAGGGGTCGGCGAAAATGACCCAGTGGCTCGCAAAATTCGGCGACCGGATCGAGGTCGTTTTCTGCAACAACGACGATATGGCGCTTGGCGCGATCGACTCGGTCAAGGACAGCAAATTCAGGGTGTACCCTGCGGTCGTGGGGGTTGACGCGACGGAAAGCGGCCTGAACGCCATTAAGGACGGCAGCATGTTCGGCACGGTTTTCAACGACGCGCAGGGGCAGGCCAAAGCGATCTTCGATCTGTCCTACGCTCTGGCTACCGGGGAAAGCCCGTCCACAAGGCTGAATATCCAGAACGAGCACTATATCCGCATCCCCTACCGCGCGGTAACGGTGAGCAACGCCGATGAGATTCTGAATATTCTGAAGGAGTAGGACCTGCCGGTCGGGAGGCAAGGGGAGGTAGTAGGCGGACTCCCTCAGTCAGGCTACGCCTGCCAGCTCCCTCAAAGAGGGAGCCTAAAGGGCCCAACCCCTGCCTCCCTC
>UREO01000201.1 GCA_900546895.1 uncultured Oscillospiraceae bacterium | reverse complement strand
CTTTTGTAAGTTGCAACGCCGTCGTTGGAGACCTCATCCAAAATGTATTTGATATATTTCTCCGATACATTGTCCGCATCAATCAGTACTGCCAAACGGTTGTCCTGCGGCATTAAAATTACCTCTCTTTTCTTTTATATGTCAGTAGGGATCCAAACCTCTTTTTTATCTCGTTATTAGTATAAATCATATGGAAGAAATTATCAAACGATACGGCGATCTGATTCATTCAAACGGATAATGGATGCCCCACTCCGCGCGAAGCTGATCCATCAATCCCAGAAGACGGAGCGTTTCCGCGTGCGGCATTTCGTCGCAGGCCAGCTTTCCGCTGCCGATCGCCTTGACCGCGGCGCGCACCTCGTATTCATAGCCTGTAAAATCATGGGGCAGGCTGACCGTTTTGGGATCTTTTTCTCCTTTGCCGTATATCTGAACGGCCTGCGCCATATAAAAATTATCCAGCACGATATGCCCCTTGTCACCGTAAATGACCGCCCTGTTTTCATAGGGGCAGAGAAAGGTAAAATTCAGGACCGCCATCCGGCCGTTTTGAAAGACAAGCGTCACGCTGTCCTGAGAATCCACCCCACGGGCCGTTTTGACACAGGCAGACTGAACCTGCGAAAGCTCGCTGCCGAAAAACATGGAGGCAAAGGTCAGGGGATAAATCCCCATGTCGAGCAGAACGCCCCCGGCCAGCTCCGGATTGACAACGCGCTCGATATGCCTTAAATCCTGCCCGAAAGAAACCGTCATTGTGAGAGGCTCGCCGATGACACCGCTGTTCAGGATTTCGCGCAGCTTATCCGCAAAAGGCATGAAGCGCGTCCACATGGCTTCCGACAGAAACAGCCCCTTGCTTTCCGCAAGGCCGAACAGATCCTCCGCCTGCTTTTGATTGACGGTAAGCGGCTTTTCGCACAGGACATGCTTGCCGCGCTCCAGACAGAGCCTGGCGTGCCCGTAATGATGGGAATGCGGAGAGGCGATGTAGACGAGGTCGACGTCCGGATCGCTCACAAGCTCCTCATAGGAACCGTAGGCTTTCTGAAAACCGTATTGATCGACCATGCCTTGTGCTCTGGACAACTCCCGCGCCGCAACCGCATAAGGGATTACTTCGTTCATCTGTGAGACCGTTTTTGCCATTTTCCCGGCGATATTCCCGGCACATAAAATAGCAAAGTTCAGTTTTTTCATGCATTTCTTCCTCCACTGTCTTATTATCATAGAGTTTAGTGCTTCCGTACTGTCAAATTTCCTAAGGCTTCCTTTCTGACTTTTATTATAAAAATTCCATAATTTATAACATCCGTATACATAGAATACTATAAAATCCGCCAGGTTTCAACCGCTATCCTTGCCGCTCAGGATAAATCGGTCACGCAGGCGCTCAAATGATCAGACAAATCCCTAAAAAAGGGGCTGCTACAAAATAGCCCCTCAACAAAATAATGCACAAAAAATGCACCTTGAATGGGCTTTAAAAAACCGTTTTAAGACGCATTTCTTTGTTATGGAAGCGGTTGCTTTTCGCAATTTGCAGCAGCCCCTTTTTATGGTATGGATAAATACCGACCAGTCCCCCATGCTACGCCCCGGTCGCACTCTTCCTTTGGCACGACAGCAAAACGACCGGGCATTTCCGGAACCTCGCACCCGCGTGGAATAAACACGGAGGTACCGGCGAATTCCAACATCGGCAGGTCGGTTTCTCCGTCGCCCATGGCCAGGACCTCCTCCGCCCGAAGTCCCAATCTTTCACAGACATAAGAGAGCGCGGCGCCTTTGTTTGCTTCGGGAGGGTTGATTTCCCCCACATAGGTGTAGGAACGCCCCGTAGCCAGATGAGAAATTTCTTCAGGCCACGTTTGGAACACTCTGTTGATGGACTGCTCGCTGCCTACGAGCATCACTTTGTTGACCTGTTCCAGCGGCAAATCCTGAAAAGCAGGCATCTCGACCCTGTTAAACAGCTGAAACGAGTCCATCACATCGGAAATCCACTGTTTATCCATATCCGCCGGAATCCACAGCCGGACAATATCCGGCTGAAAAGCCATTATGGAGACATTTCCGGTTTCCGCACCCTGTTGATAAACCGTTTGCAGATCTTTGGCGGATAGGCAGGTTTCCGCCCACACCTCGTCGCCTGACAGAATCAGAGAGCCGTTTACCAGAATCAGCGGTCCTTTGACGCCCAGTTCCGAACAGATAGCCTCCACTCCCTGCAGCGGCCGGCCCGTGGCCAGAACGACCTGAATTCCCCCGGCTGCCGCCGCTCTTACGGCGTTGGCGTTTTCCGGGCTGATTTTCCCCTCTTCATCGGTCAGGGTACCGTCTACATCCAGCGCCATGAGTTTGACAGACATATGATGAACCCTCTTTCAAAATCAATTTCTTTTTACCCAAAGGCAAACTTATCTCTTGATTGCTCCTGCTTGTATTATAAAGAAGAAAATGGTAAAAATCAACCTTCATCAACTGCCGCCGTTACTCTGGCAGATCAGCACAATACCTTATCTTTCCTCCGGTTTTAAAGCAAAATAAAAGGACCCGCGTGCGCAGGTCCTTTTATTTTGCTTTCTCAGCTGAAGATTTCCTTCAGCTCTGCGCGGCTTGCGTCGTCGGTCAGCGTCAGTATATCGTCATCCTCCAGAATTTTGGTATCTCCCTTGGGGATCAGTGTGGAATTGTCGCGCGTAATCGCAATCAGCACTGTTTTCTTCGGGATGGACAAATCTTTCAGAAGTTGATTGGCGGCCTTGGAGTTCGGCTGAACCTTCATCTGGACAATCGAATAATCTCCGCGGTTGAGCTTCAGGAGCGTGAACATATCCTTCATGTTCATTTCTTCCACTACAAAGTGCGCCATCAGCTCCGCCTGATTCACACCGATATCCACGCCCATACCGCTGTTGAACAGCCAGGCGTTTTTTGGATTATTGACTCTGGCAACCACTCTCGGCACACCGAATTCCATTTTGGCAAGGGTGGAAACAACCAGATTGATTTCATCCGCACCGGTAACGGCAGCGACTACGTTTGCAGAAGCGATGCCCACGCTTTCCAGCACTTCCGGGTCCGAGCCGTTGCCGAACACCAGGGTTTCGTGAGGCAGCTCCTTCTCCAGCTTGTGAAAGACACTTTCGCGGTGCTCAATCACCCGTATTTCATGACCGTTGGAAAGCAGCAGGGTGGCAAGATAGGAACCGACCTGTCCTCCGCCTATAATGATGACTTTCATTTCAATTCCCCCTTTTTATGCCAATCCCAGCATCGATTTCAATTTGTGGACAGCGGAGGCAACCACCGTAATATAAAGGATGTCTTCCGCTTCCAAAGTGGTACCGGTCGTTGGAATAAATGTCTTGTTGTATCGGCTGACACCGGTTACATGGATTTCTCCGATCGCCGTTATCTCCTTGACCGTATGACCGACCAACAGAGGCGGAACCTCAATGCGCACCACATTCACATTTCCGTTCCCCATTTCAAACACACTGTCCATCTGGTGGTACGTCAAAAGCTCGGTCGCCCTTTCAATACCCCACGCCGTTGTGGAAATGGTCTGGATTCCGATCCGGCGGTAAAGATCGGCCTTGGTCGAATCATAAAGACGCGCAACCACACGGGGAACACGGTAAATATTTTTGGCGATCCGCGCGATCACAACGTTGGCTTCATCGCCCGCAGTACAGGATACCACAGCATCTACCTGATCTATCCTGGCTTTTTTCAGTACGTCCCGGTCAAACCCGATACCGGTCACTTTGTTTCCGCTGAAATCTTTTCCAAGATTCCGAAAAGCTTCCGGATCGGAATCAATCACCGTTACCTGGTGTCCTTTTCTTATCAGATTGAGGGCCAGCCCCGTGCCCATTCTTCCTAAACCTACTACGATCACTTTCATGCCGTTCACCTCTCTGTTCTTTTTTCATAACGCTTGGCAATTTTCTTTCTGAAAAACGCTTTTCTTACTTCTTCAATCACCAAAATCAACGGAGGCCATGCGCATAGAATCAGAAAATCCCGAAAATCAAGCGGTGCTGTATGGAAAACGGACTGCAGCGGCGGCAGGTAAACCAAAGCAATTATCAGAACAATTTCAAAGACAATCCCAAAATTCACCTGTTTGTTTCTGAACAGGCCGACATGAAAAACAGACTGCTTTTCCGTACGGCAGTTAAACGCGGCCCCGATCTGGGCAAAGACAATACCGGTAAGCGCCATAGTGGTCGCCTTGATATAGACCGGATCCACTCCGCCCGCAAGCGGCACGGCGGGCCACCCGTTTTGCAGATTGACAAAAAAGTAAGAAAACGTTGAAGCAATAGACCCTAATAAACCATACCACAAAAACGCCTTGACAACCAGCTTTTTTGTTAATAAAGATTGCTTTTGATTGCGCGGGGGCTGGTCCATAATGCCTTCCTCCGGCCTTTCCGTTCCCAGCCCCAGTGCGGGCAGCATATCGGTACCCAAATCAATAGTAAGAATCTGCATAACCGTCAGGGGCAGCGGAATGGCTCCGCGGGAAAACAGGAACATGGCGGAAGGAACCGCCTCCGGCATATTGGAATTCAAAATATAAAGCAGGAATTTCCGGATATTGCTGTAAACCGCGCGGCCTTCTTCAATCGCGTGGACAATCGAAGCGAAATTATCATCCGTCAGAATCATATCCGCCGCTTCCTTAGCCACATCCGTACCGGCAATGCCCATGGCTACACCGATATCGGCCTTCTTGAGCGCCGGAGAATCGTTCACGCCGTCGCCCGTTACGGCGACGACTTCGCCCATTGCCTGCAGATTGGACACAACGCGGAGCTTCTGCTCCGGCGCCACACGGGCAAAAATGATTTCTTCCTTCAGGTATTCCCTTAACTGGTCATCCGAAAGCTCTTCCAGCTCCAGGCCCGACACAACGCGCGGGTTCGGACTTTTCACAATGCCGATGCGTTTTGCAATACTCTCGGCCGTCAGGCCGTAGTCACCGGTAATCATAATAATGCGGATACCGGCACGGTGGCATTCCTCGACGGCGGCGGCGACCTCCGGACGCGGAGGATCAGCCATGACCACCAGCCCCACAAAAACCAAACTCTGCTCAATCGTTTCGGGCGTGTAGGCGCTCATCGCTTTCGGAATGTTATCCTCTTTATGCAGAAGACGATACGCAACGGCCAGAACGCGCAGACCCTCATAGGCATATCCGTCGTTTGCCTCCATGATCTTCTGGCGCATCTCTTCCGTCATCGGCTGAACCTGACCGTTCACACGGATAAATTCACTCAGCTTCATGACCTCTTTCGGCGCACCCTTCACATAGGCGATGCGTTCGGTTCCCTCAATCGCTTTCTGCAGATGATGGATCGTCGTCATTCTTTTACGCCGCGATTCAAAAGGCAGCTCCCTCAATCGCGGTGTCAGTTCCAGCTGTTTGTGGACGTCGATTCCGGCCTTTTGCGCCACCACGCCCAGACATGCCTCCGTCGGGTCGCCCAGTACCGTGTAGCGGGCCGATTCTTCGTTCGGCGGCAGCAAACGGGCATTGCTGCATAAGGCCGCGCCCGTCAGCAGCAGGTTCAGGTCCTGATTTTCGCCGGCAGTAACCTTTTTTCCATCCTCAAGGATCTCTCCTTTGGGCTCGTAGCCGACACCGGTGACGTCAAATTCTTTTTCCGCCAGCCATAAAT
>UREO01000200.1 GCA_900546895.1 uncultured Oscillospiraceae bacterium | reverse complement strand
AGATCTGCGCATGTCTCGTGGGCTCGGAGATGTGTATAAGAGACAGTTTAAATACAGGGTGAGAACGTCGCCTTCGTTCAGTCGGGTGGAAATTTCACACCGTTTTCCGTTCAGCTTGATATCTTTTTTACGGATGCTTTTGTACATCATGGATTGGGGGAGGTTGCTGAAGGATTTCGTGAGAAACTTGTCCAGCCTCTGTCCGGCGTCGTTTGCGCCTATGGTTATTTCTTTCATATGGAAAGACTCCTAACTTGATACATTTTCAATGCTTTCGCCTTTCCCGATTATATCACGGATCAGGCCGCGGTAACAGTCGGAAATACTTTTCAAAAGAGATTTTTTAGTATATAATAGAATGAAATATGCGAGAAGGAGAACGGATTATGATAACACAGCAAAGGGTCATGGAGATTTTGGAAGAGGCTGGGGTTTTGCTGGAGGGGCATTTTAAGCTGACCTCCGGCAAGCACAGCAACAAATACCTCCAATGCGCCAGGATTTTTCGCAATACAAGGTACAGTGAGGAGCTTTGCGCGGCCCTTGCGGAACAGTATTGTCATGATAATGTTCAGATCGTCATCGGACCGGCGATGGGGGCGGTCCAGATGGCTTACGAAGTCAGCCGCGCGCTTCACTGCGAAAACTTTTTCACAGAGCGCGGCGAGGACGGAAAAATGGCTTTGCGGCGCGGCTTCGCCGTAAACCCCGGGGACAGAGTGCTTGTGGTGGAAGATGTTGTGACGACCGGCGGCTCGGTCCGTGAGGTGATTGAGCTGGTAAAGGAAGCCGGCGGCGAAGTGGTCGGTGTCGGCTCCATTGTTGACCGGACAGGCGGAAAAATCGATTTCGGCGTTCCCTTTAAGGCGGTCGTTTCCGTTGAAGTGGAATCCTGGGAACCGGAAGAATGTCCCTTGTGCAAGGCCGGTGCTCCGGCGCCCGTCAAACCGGGCAGCAGAAAAATCTGATGGATGATTGGGGGCGGGCGTCGTTGGAGGAAAACAAGGAGCGACTCAGGAAACAGCCGTCAAAAATCAGTAACGAGGCCCAGCCCGTGCACGGCGGCCATAGAGACCGCATGAAAAACAGGTTCCTGAAGGACGGGCTTGACGCTTTTGAGCCGCACGAGGTTCTGGAGCTGCTTCTTTTTTATGTGATTCCCCTCAAAGACACCAATCCCATCGGCCATGCGCTTCTGCAGAAATTCGGGTCGCTGTCGGGGGTGTTCGACGCGCCCTATGAAGAACTGATGAAAGTGGAAGGCGTGGGGAAGTCGGCGGCGACGCTGATAAAACTCATCCCGCAGCTTTGCCGCCGTTACCAGGAAAATTTGGATAAAGACAAAAATGTGATTTTCAGTTATAATGAAGCAGGCATGCTTTTGACACGTAAATTTATCGGCCGTTCGGACGAGGTCATCGTACTGATGCTCCTCGACAGCAAAAACCGGCTGATTTACTGCGGCGTGGTCAATGAAGGCACTGTCACCACCGCCAATATTTATATCAAGAAGATTGTCCGGCTTGCGGTGGAGTATAACGCGGCTTACGCGATTTTGTCACATAATCATCCGAGCGGAGACTGTATGCCCTCGAAGCAGGATTTAAGCTCCACACAGTGGGTCTATGAAGCGCTGAATATTGTGGAGGTAAAGCTCATCGATCATATTATCGTGAGCGGCAACGATTATTTTTCGATCGCGAAAAGCGGAATCATGCCGGGAATTTTTGATGTCGGATTTGATACGGAGTAAAAAATGGATTTTAAATTAGTTTCACAATATCAGCCGAAGGGAGACCAGCCCAAGGCGGTTCATCAGCTTGTTCAGGGATTGCAGACCGGCTACCGCGAGCAGACGCTGCTTGGCGTGACCGGTTCTGGAAAAACCTTTACCATGGCGAATGTCATCGCACAGATGAACCGTCCCGCTTTGGTTCTGGCTCACAACAAAACGCTTGCCGCACAGCTTTGTTCCGAGTTCCGGGAGTTCTTTCCGGAAAACGCGGTCGAGTATTTTGTATCCTATTATGATTATTATCAGCCGGAAGCCTATATTGCGACGACGGACACCTATATTGAAAAGGATTCCGCGATCAATGATGAAATAGACAAGCTGCGCCATTCGGCTACCTCGGCCCTTTCAGAGCGCCGGGACGTCATCATCGTTGCCAGCGTGTCCTGCATTTACAGCCTGGGCGACCCGATCGATTACCGCACCATGGTGATTTCCTTGCGCCCGGGCATGGAGAAGAGCCGCGATGATTTGCTGCGCAAGCTCGTTGAGCTTCAGTATGAACGGAACGACATCAATTTTATCCGTAATAAATTCCGGGTCCGCGGCGACGTGGTGGAGATCTTTCCCGCCCAGTCGAACGATACGGTAATTCGCGTGGAATTCTTTGGCGATGAAATTGACCGGATCAGTGAAATCAACGCGCTGACGGGGGAACTCAAGGCTGTCTTAAAGCACGTTGCCATATATCCGGCGTCCCATTACATTGTCCCACGGGAAAAGATGCAGCGCGCCATCGGTGATCTTGAACGGGAAATGGAAGAACGGGTCGCGTTTTTCAAAGCCAACGGCAAGCTGATTGAAGCGCAGAGAATTCAGGAACGTACCCGGTACGACATGGAAATGCTGGCCGAAATCGGGTTCTGCAAAGGGATTGAAAACTATTCCCGCGTTCTGTCCGGACGTGAGCCGGGCAGCTCGCCGTTCACCCTTCTGGATTACTTTCCGAAAGACTTTTTGCTGTTTGTGGACGAGTCCCATGTGACGCTTCCGCAGGTTCGCTCCATGTACGCGGGCGACCGGGCCAGAAAACAGTCGCTGGTCGATTTCGGCTTCCGCCTTCCGTCCGCGTTTGACAACCGTCCGCTGAATTTTGACGAGTTTTACAGCCATGTCAATCAGGCCGTCTTCGTCAGTGCGACGCCGGGCGATCTGGAAAAAGAAAAATCGGCTCAGATCGTGGAGCAGGTGATCCGTCCGACCGGGCTGGTCGATCCTGAGATTATCGTCAAGCCGACGGATGGGCAGATCGACGATCTGATTTCTGAAATCAACATGAGAACCGCAGACGGAGAACGCGTCCTCATTACCACCCTGACCAAAAAAATGGCGGAAGACCTTACCTCTTATCTGGAGGGAATGGGAATCCGCGTCAGATATATGCATCACGATATCGATACCGTAGAACGAATGGAAATTCTTCGTGACCTGCGTTTGGGAGAGTTTGACGTGCTGGTCGGCATCAACCTGCTGCGGGAAGGACTGGATATTCCGGAGGTTTCGCTGGTAGCGATTCTGGATGCGGACAAAGAAGGCTTCCTGCGTTCCGAGCGTTCGCTGATCCAGACAATCGGCCGTGCCGCGCGCAACGCAAAGGGACAGGTCATCATGTACGGTGATAAGGTTACTCCGTCCATGGAGTCCGCTATCCGTGAAACGGAACGACGCCGGTCCATTCAGACCGCGTATAACCGGGAACACGGGATTATTCCAAAAACCATCAAGAAAAAGGTTTCCGATATTCTGGAAATCTCCACTCATAAAGAGGACGAGAAGGGAAAGAAGCAGAAGCGTCTGAGCCCGATCGAGAGAAGACAGATGATCGAACAGCTCACAAAGGAAATGAAGGCGGCTGCGAAGCTGCTCGAATTCGAGCACGCCGCTTATCTGCGTGACAAAATTAAACAACTGAACGGTGAAAAATAGCCGGCGAAACGCTACGGAGGAAATGATAACCAATGACAGCAAAGAACATTTTTGTTAAGGGCGCAAGGGAACATAATCTAAAAAATATCGATATCGAGATTCCAAGGGACAAACTGATTGTTTTTACAGGACTTTCCGGTTCCGGAAAGTCCTCTCTCGCTTTCGATACCATCTATGCGGAAGGACAGCGCCGCTATGTGGAATCTCTTTCCTCCTATGCGCGCCAGTTTCTGGGGCAGATGGAAAAGCCGGATGTAGATTACATTGAAGGGCTTTCCCCGGCCATTTCCATTGATCAGAAGACAACTTCCAAAAATCCCCGTTCCACGGTCGGAACGGTAACGGAGATTTACGACTATCTGCGTCTTTTGTACGCGAGAATCGGAATCCCGCACTGCCCGATCTGCGGTCGGGAAATCAAGCAGCAGACCATTGACCAGATTGTCGACCGCATCCTTAATCTGGAAGAGGGAACAAAAATTCAAGTGCTTGCCCCCGTAGTGCGGGGACGCAAGGGCGAACATACCAAAGAGTTTGACGCCGCGCGCAAGAGCGGTTTTGTACGCGTGCGCGTGGACGGCAATCTCTATGATCTGTCCGAAACCATTCAGCTTGAAAAAAATAAGAAACATACGATCGAGGTCATTGTCGACAGGCTGATCATCCACCCTTCGATTCACTCCCGCCTGTCCGACTCCATTGAGACGGCCTCCTCGCTTTCCGGCGGAATTATCGTGATTAACGTCGCCGGGGGAGACGATATCACCTTTTCCCAGAACTACGCCTGCCCGGAGCACGGCATCAGCGTGGAGGAGCTTACTCCGCGCATGTTTTCCTTTAACAATCCGTTCGGTGCATGCCCCAAATGTACGGGACTCGGCGTCTTTATGAAAATTGACCCCGACCTGATTGTTCCGGACAAGTCCCTTTCCATCAGCAAGGGCGGCTTGAAAGCCAGCGGATGGGCGATGGAAGGCAGCACGATCGCCTCCATGTACATGACGGCGCTGTCCAAACACTATCATTTTTCTCTCAATACGCCTCTTGGAAAGCTACCGCCGGAAATTATCGATATCCTTCTTTACGGCACGAAGGGCGAAAAGATACAGATCGAGCGCAGCAACGAATACGGAAGTGGGGTTTATAAAACCGAATTCGAGGGAATCATCAATAATCTTGAGCGGCGTTTCCGCGAAACGCAGAGCAACTGGATCAAAGAAGAAATTGAGTCCTATATGAGTGCGATTCCCTGCGACGCCTGCCATGGAAAGCGCCTTTCCCCGATTAGCCTGGCCGTGACCGTGGGCGGCATCAATATCAGCGATTTCTGTGGCAAATCGGTCACGCAGGCGCTGGACTTCATCAATCATCTGGAGCTTTCCGAACGGGATACGATGATTGCGGCCGCCATCTTAAAGGAGATCAGAAGCCGCCTTGGGTTCCTGCAGAGCGTTGGGCTGGAGTACCTTACCCTTTCGCGCTCGTCCGGTACGCTTTCCGGCGGAGAAAGCCAGCGTATCCGTCTGGCCACGCAGATCGGTTCGTCTCTGATGGGAGTCCTTTACATTCTTGACGAACCGAGCATCGGACTGCACCAGCGCGATAACGATAAGCTCCTTGCCACGCTGAAGCGGCTGCGCGACCTGGGGAATACCGTCATTGTCGTAGAGCACGACGAGGACACCATGCGCGCCTCCGATCATATTGTGGATATCGGCCCGGGCGCGGGTATTCACGGCGGCCATGTGGTATTTAACGGGAGCGTAGACGATATTGTCAACTGCAAAGAATCCATTACCGGGCAGTATCTGAGCGGGGCAAAAAGGGTCGAGGTTCCCGAAAAACGCCGTAAGGGCAACGGAAAAAAGCTGAAAATCATCGGCGCGTCACAGAACAACCTGAAAAATGTGAACGTAGATATCCCACTTGGAGAATTTGTCTGTGTCACCGGTGTGTCCGGTTCCGGAAAATCCTCATTCTGTCTCTTATACACATCTCCGAGCCCACGAGACATGCGCAGATCTCG
>UREO01000199.1 GCA_900546895.1 uncultured Oscillospiraceae bacterium | reverse complement strand
ACACCGTCTAATTCGTCGGCAGCGTCAGATGTGTATAAGAGACAGATATAGTTGTCACCCCAGTAACCAGAGGAAGCCATTTCCTTAATCTGGGAGAGAACGAGCTCCATCGTCTTATTTCCGGCCAACGTAGCCTGATTGGCATTCAGCTTGTCGGCCAGCCCGGGCTCCGCTGCTTCCGCGGCAACTCCCATTTCAGGGAACCACAGGGTATGATGCCAGCCGTCTGATACGCTCTCATAGATCGGGGTAATTCCTTTCGCCTTGATCTTCTCACAGATCGACTTAAAATCGGCATATGTTTTCGGGATTTCCAGCCCCAGATCTTTGAAGATTTTCTTGTTGTACGCGACAGCCCAGACGGCGGAAACATCCTGTATCGGCTGCCCGTACAGCTTTCCGTCCACTGTGAGTTCCGCGGCGGCGTCTTTATCAACTTTGCCCGCCCAGCTCTCAGAAGTAAGGTCGACTGCGTTTTTTTCAACGTTGAGCTGGGTCTGAATATCAAATCTTCCGCTCTGATTTCCGAAAATATCGGGGCCCTCACCTGCATTCAGCTTTGTCATGAGCAAGCTGGTGTATTGGTTGGACGGGATGATCTGATAATCAATTTTGATACCGGTCTGCTTTTCAAATTCGGCGCCAAGCTCCATTTCAGCATCCTGTACCCAATCCTGACTTGCCATAAAAGTTACGGTTGTAGTTTCCTGCTTACCCGAACCGTTATCCTTCGACCCCGTATCGACGGAAGAAGACGCGGCCGGATTTCCGCCGCTGCACGCCGTAAAAGACGCGAGCATGGCAATCGCGAGAAGCGCGGACAGAAATCTTTTCCCTTTTCTCATAAAACATCCTCCTAAAAACGTTGTGCTTTGTACACATTGACAATTTTCAAAGCCATGTATATTATATAATTGTTAATTCTATTTTTGAATGGATATTCCTGTTTTCTTTCATGTGTTTTTTTAACTAGTTTAAATTGCTATTTAGAGGATTTTTCTATGAAATCAGTACATTCCCACAGCATTCAAACAGCTTTGTTTGTTCCTTACACCCTCTTGTTTATCCTGGTTTTTTCCCTTGTTATGGGCTGCTTCATATTTCTCCAATCTTCCAAGATTAAAGAGGACGCGTCTGCTTCAATCAAAAACAGCGTAAATAATATCAGCAATACGCTGGATACGGAAATACAGGGGCTGGATACTGTTTCCCAGAATATCATGTATTCCAATCTGATTAAGCAGCGCTTTGAAAATTATACGGATTATAATGCAAACTTCGTCCAGAGCGGCACCCCGCTGGATAAATACAACAACGAGCAGAACACACAGGTGCTTTATGATATGCTGATCGCAATCATTGGGCCTAACCGGCCCGCGGACCAGGTTTATCTCTATTCGCTCACTTCCGGCAGATTTGGTGTCGGGCTGGACAACTCTACGCAAGCCGTTTCGGTACGGGACATGAAATGGTATCAAACCGTCTACAAGGCATACGGAGCTAAAACAGTGTTCTGCGACAGCGACCCTGCTTTGGACAGATTTTCTTTCAATTCCAAAGGAATCGGTTACCTATCCCTTTGCAGAGTTTATTTCAGCCCCTTAAATATTCCTCAGGGAATTGTTGAACTCAAATTGTCCCTGAAAAAAATCAGCGATACCATTGGCTCTATTCAGCGTTTATACGATGAAAGGATTTATATTTACGACAGTAACGGGAAACTGGTCTACCCGTTTAACGGCAGCTCCCACGCCGAAGAGTATTATTCAGATATCGCCGCTTCTTTCAAAAGCTCCGGACCAGATATTCAAAACGTTCAGACAATCGAAAAGAAAAATCAGAATATTTTATACACTGTGTCGGAATATAGCGGCTTTACCACCGCAGTGGTGGCAGACAATAACAAGCTTATGAAACCGATTTACAACTATATTCAAACCTACTGTTTCATCTTGCTGGCGATCCTGTGCGCTGTCAGCTTACTATCCTTTTCTATCGCTAAGAGAATCGGAAAACCGTTGAATAAAATTTATTCAGAGATCCGGCATTTTGAAATTACCAGTGACGAAGACAGTGATTTTTCTGAAATTAACACACACATTACCGAACTGGATACTCTTTATCATGCTCTTCAAAAAATGCAGCGAAAGGCAAAGAAAGCGATGGCCCGTGAATTAGAGCTTCAGAATCGTGAAATTCAATCCAAAATTCTGGCCATGCAGTCCCAAATGAATCCTCATTTTCTCTATAATACGCTGTCGACGATCCAGGCGATGGCAGATGAACAAATGAATGAGGAAATCATTGCAATGTGCCAGACAGACGCAAGAATCCTACGCTATATCTCCTCCAACAGCGAATCGCTTGTACCGCTTTCGGAAGAAATAACCTGTGTGGAGGATTACTTAAAATCAATGACGCTCCGTCACGAAAACAAACTGATCTATACCATCCGCCTTCCGGATTGCATGGCGTCTATTCTGATCCCCAAATTGTGTCTGCAGCTTCTGGTTGAAAATGCTGTTAAATTTACAGCGAAGCAAAAAAAACTCCCCTGGAAAATCGATATTTCCGGAAAGATGGAAAACGAAGGCTGGGAAATCCGTGTCATGGATAACGGGCCCGGATTTTCAGAAAAGGAGTTAAAGGAGATCCGGACAAAAATCAACGTCATTTCCAATACCGGCAGCATCCCGGAATTGGAACTGAACGGCATGGGGTTGATGAATATTTTTATTCGGTTTAGAATTCTGTTCAAAAACCGGTATATTTTCAAAATTGAAAACCGGAAGCCAACCGGAGCGGTAATAACAATTGGGGCTTCAATAAAACAAACCGATACTCCAAAAACGCCCTCGGGTGAAACGGGAGATGATAAGCCTTGCAAAGTATGACTTTCACGGTTATCGTAGCGGAAGATGAAAATTTAATAGCAAAAAACATTGTGAAGAATATCCGTCGCGCCAGTGAGAATTTTGATGTCGTGTCCATTGCGACAGATGGCGAAGAAGCCATTCAGAAAGTGAAAAAATATTCGCCGGACGTGGTTTTTACGGATATTCAAATGCCTGTCATGAACGGGCTTGAGCTGGTAAAAATCATATCTGAAAAGTACCCGACTATCCGGTGCGTCATCATAAGCGGACACGATGATTTTGCATACGTGAAAGGCGCGTTGAAAAACCACGTGTGCGATTATCTTCTGAAGCCGATCAACCTAGAGGAATTGACGGCAACGTTGGCCCGGATTGAAAGCGAGCTGTTGGCAAGCCGAAAGGATTTCTCCAGCGGACTCTCGGAATTGGAAAACACTCCGGAGAACAGGGTACAGAGAATCAAAGAATATATTCTGAAAAACTATCCGGAGCAAATCAGTTTGACTTCCATCGCCTCGAGCTTCGGCTTTTCCCTTTCCTATCTTACGAAAATATTCTCAAAATGTACAGGTTCAACCCCCGTAAAATATATCCGTGATTGTCGGATCAACGCCGCCAAACAATTGCTTCGCAATCCTGAAATTCCAGTAAACATAGTCAGCAAGCAGGTGGGCTATTCGGACCCCTTCCATTTCAGCAAAGCCTTTAAACAGATTGTAGGAATCAGCCCTTCGGAGTACCGTATTCAAAACGAAAAGCATATCTGATGCGTTCAGTCAGAAAAAGCCTTGCAATCAGGGCAATCCATGCTTGGCAAGCCTTTGCGCAGCCGGGAACTGCCTGCAGGACTGTTTGCAATCGGCCTCTAAAAAAAATACGTCTTGATTAGGCTCTTAGAGCCGCTTCAAGACGTATTTCTTGCGTTTCAGGCGATTGTTTTATGAGCTATCCTACTCGGGAACTCATTTTGCAGCAGCCTCTTACGATTACAATTCTCCGCCATTTGTCTCAATGACCTTTTTATACCAGAAAAAGCTGTCCTTGCGGCGGCGGCTCAAATCGCCTGTTCCGTCGTCGTATTTATCCACATAAATAAAGCCGTAGCGTTTGGCCATCTCGCCGGTGGAGGCGGAAACCAAGTCAATGCAGCCCCAGGGCGTGTAACCCATCAGATCCACACCGTCCTTGACTGCTTCGGCCATCTGAACGATATGCTCGCGAAGGTAGTCGATACGGTAGCTGTCGTGGACGCTTCCGTCCGGCTCCGGCACGTCCTTGGCGCCCAGACCGTTCTCCACCACCATAACGGGGATATGGTAGCGGTCATAGATCTCGTTCAGGCTGTAGCGCAGGCCCATCGGATCGATCTGCCAGCCCCAGTCGGAAGCTTTCAGGTAAGGGTTTTTGCAGCCTGAGCCAATGTTGCCGTCTGTCTGCTCGGCATCCTCGTGGGTGGTGATACAGCTGCTCATATAGTAGCTGAGGGTATAGAAATCGACTACGCCCTCTTTCAGCAGCTGCTCATCGCCGGGCTCCATTTTTAGTTTGACGCCCTTTTCCGCCCATAACCGCTTTGCATAGGCCGGGTATTCTCCCCGTACCTGCACATCGCCGCAGTACCAGTTGGTGACCCGCATTGCCTGCTGGTTCGCCAGAATATCCGCCGGATCACAGGTTAAAGGGTACGACGTCATAAAGCAGATCATGTTGCCCATCTTGTACTCCGGATAGTTTTCGTGTGCATACCTGACTGCCGCGGCGCTTGCTACAAGCTGGTGATGCACTGCCTGAAAGCGTTCCTGCGGCTTGTCGGGCAGACCGGTCATGGGGCCTTCGTAGCCCTTGATGGTGCCGGTGGAAACCAGTGCGCCGAACGGCATTATGCCGGCGTTGATTTCGTTAAAGGTAAGCCAGTATTTCACCTTGCCCTGATAGCGTTTAAAAATGGCTTTGCAGTAATTCATGAAGAAGCCGACCAGTTCGCGGCTTTCCCAACCGTTATATTTTTCGACAAGGGCATAAGGCAGTTCATAGTGACTGATGGTAACCAGCGGTTCGATGCCGTGTTTTTTACAGCAGTCGAATACACGGTCATAAAATTGCAGCCCCCTTTCGTTGGGCTCGTCCTCCATGCCCGTGGGGAAAATACGCGTCCAGTTAATGGAGGTGCGGAAAGTTTTGAACCCCATCTCGGCAAAAAGGGCGATATCCTCCTCGTAGCGGTGGTAGAAATCGATCGCCTCATGGCTGGGGTAGAAGGTGTCTGGACGGATCTCTGTCGTCACGCGCTTAGGGGTGGTATGCGTGCCGTTGGTACACATGTCCGGCACGCTGGGGCCTTTGCCGTCCACGTTCCAGGCGCCCTCGAACTGATTCGCGGCACAGGCGCCGCCCCAAAGAAAATCCCTGCGGAAAACACTGTTCATCTCATCATCTCCTGATTAATTCTGTCTGCTCGCATAGAGAATCGGCTTGCCAACGGATATTTCGCCTTCCGCCAGCACCTTGACTGAAGAATACTCGTCTCCATTTGTGACAATGACCGCTGTTGTGGCAGGATATCCCGCCTTTTTAATTTCGGCCCTGTCAAAAACAAGCAGAGGCTGGCCGGCTTTGATCTTCTGGCCTTCTTTTACCTTCATCGAAAAACCCCGTCCGTTCATTTTCACGGTGTCCATTCCAACATGGATCAGCAGTTCTATTCCGTCGGAGCTCGTCAGGCCAACCGCGTGGCAGGTTGCCGCGATTTGGGTAACTTCACCGTCAAACGGAGCGCAGACCGTTTCGCCGGAAGGCTCGATCCCGCAGCCGGGGCCAAGAATCCCTTCGGCAAAGGTAGCGTCCGGAATCTTTTCCAGCGGGATCAGCCTTCCGGCCAACGGGGACGCCACCGTCCCTGTTGGCGCTGACACAGCACTGCTTTCACGCACACTGTTTCCAAATAGTTTATTTAACAGACCCA
>UREO01000198.1 GCA_900546895.1 uncultured Oscillospiraceae bacterium | reverse complement strand
CCATGCAGAATCCATAATGTGATACCATTCGCCAAATGACTTTATGGTCTCATACAGTCCGTCATAGTTTTTCCCGGATTTGTTTAGATCATAACTAATTAGGTAAACTGCCATATGTATCACCTCCCTTCCGACATAATTCTACTTCGGAAAGGAAAATATTTCAAGCGAAAGGAGTGCCAAACATGACATTAGAAGAAAAACGCATTGATAAGTTGTACAGGCTCATGCACCAGATCGAGCGTAAGGACCCGGATACCGCCGCCGTGCTAAGATGGGCAATATTCGAACTGGGAAGGCAGTTTGTCAAATGAAAAACACATATAAAAGCAAAGTATACACAGACCGCCCTGCATATGCCGATTTTGATGCACCAGCAAAATTTGAAGCCATTAAAAGCATAATTGCGCGGCGTCTGGTCGAGCACCCGAATGCAATATGCTCCTATTCTGGCGGAAGCGACAGTGACATCCTGCTGCATCTAATCGAATCGGTCCGCAAAATGTTCAATCTGCCACCCGTTCAGTATTGTTTTTTCAATACAGGACTTGAAATGGAAGCAATAAAGCGTCACGTCAAAGAAATGGAAGCCTTGTACGGCGTCACAATTACCGAATACCGGCCCAAGAAAAATATAGTGTTGGCAACGCGAGAGTATGGGATACCGTTTGTTTCAAAAATCATGTCCGCCGGTTTGGAGGGGGTACAGAACAAGAATATTCCTTTATCTATCGCGGATGAATATGCCGAAGCGACAGACAAGATAGCAAAAAGAAAAGAGTTGAAAGAACGTTACCCAAAATGCGAATCAACAATTAACTTTCTATGCGGGTGTAATTCGGCTGGAGAACCGCGTCCGGACATTCAGCTTGTCATCGGCTCTTCAAAATATATGCTGGATTTTATAAAAGAAAATCCAATCCCGTTTAAAGTCAGTAATAAATGCTGCAATTGCTGCAAAAAGCAATTGGCGCATAGCGTGCAAAAATCGTTTGACATGGTAATCACAGGCGAACGCCGGGATGAGGGCGGTATGCGATCTGTTCCGCGCAAAGATAACACATCAATGTGCTTTTCCGAATCGGCGGATGGAAAATACAGGCTGCGGCCTCTATATTACGTGTCTGACGCGGATAAGAAATGGTACAAGGATTATTACGGAATCCGCTATTCCGATGCCTATGAGGTATACGGCCTAACGCGAACTGGCTGCTGCGGTTGCTCTATATCGGCAAAAGCGGTAGAGGACTTAGAAAAGATTCGCCCATACGAGCCGAATCTGGTAAAAGCCGCGTGGAATGTCTTCGGGGCCAGTTATCGTTACCGTCAGCAATACAACGAATATAAGGCATCTAGGCGGAATAAGGAGGACAAGCCATGCGTAAATCAGTAATTTTTACCGCACTTGCATTTGTCGGCTTTGCTGGCATGTTTTTTGTCGCCGGCGCGTCGGACGCAGACCGTATCACGCTTACTCAGTTAGTTTATTTGTGTGCCGGTTCTGCCGTCTGCATGGCGATCGGGCTAGTCGGCTACATAGTAAGCGAGGGGGAGAGATTATTATGACGCAGCCACCCTGCAAGGATTGTACCGGGCGTTACATAGGCTGCCACTCAGGTTGCCCGACGTGGAAAGAATGGAAAACCGAGAGCGACAATGAAAAGGCCGAGATTAAAGCTGCAAAAGACCGCGAAAAGGCGTTGGACGACTTTTTGATGACAACTTCTCACCGAATTATGCTGGATACCCACCGCAGAGCAAGCAAGAAGGCGAGAACATGAGTGCTCCGGTTTACTGCAAAGGATGTATTTACCGCTCAAAGGCTCCGGGAGAATGCAGCACTTGTGATTATATGTATTATACCGGCCATCCGCGTGGATGCCCCGCAGGACCAAATTGTGCCAAGTATACGTCCGGCGGCAAGTGGAAGAAAGACATTATAATCAAACTGCCAAAGCGCGTAAAACTGACTGACATGGAAAGGAGAGAACGCCGGAACGCGTTAAGGCGCAAGGAGTACGCAAAGAAAAAAGCCGCCCTCAGTCTGCAAACTGAAAGCGGCGCAGTAGAAAATATTTCAATTCAATTATAGACGAAAGTGAGGATTTGTCAATGACCGACAAAGAAATTATTGCCCGGCAGGCAGAAAAAATCATTGTCTTAGAGGACAAGCTGGCAGAGCAAACGGAATCATCCAGTTATTGGTATGGCGAGTGCCAAAAGTATAAAAACTGTGTACCGGTCGTGCCGCAGACGATGGACGAAACCATCAAGGTTTTGGAGGGCATTGAAAAGTGAGCTTCATTGATAAAAAAATCTATGATGCAAATCATATCGGTCTGCTTAAGGCCGCAATTGGGGTTCGCCTGTTTGATGAATACCATGATCGGTTGGAAACCAACGAGCAGCTTCTTGATTACTCGCTTTTCATTATTGAAAGTCAGCAACGTGAAATTAAGAATCTGCGAAAGAAGTTGACCCTTAATGCCAAAAGATAACGGACTAGGCTGGGCACAGACCCAGCATGACCGGCAGGAAGGGCCGGATCCATTTGAAAAGGATGATGACAATGAGCCAACCGACGAACCATGGCGACTGGATAAAGGCGCGCCTAAATGGCATTGGAGCCAGTGAAGCTGCCGCGGTAGTCGGAATGTCACCGTATAAGTCAAACGTCCAATTATGGGAAGAAAAGACCGGCAGGAGAATTGCGCCGGATATTTCAGATAAGCCCTATGTCCAGTATGGGAAAGAAGCAGAAAAGCATTTGCGTGCTCTGTTTGCGCTGGACTTCCCGCAATACCAGGTTGACTATGACGAATTTGGCATGATCCGCAATAATCCCGATTGCCCTTTTGCTTTTGCCACACTGGACGGTGCCCTGGCAGAGAAATCTTCCGGTCGACGCGGCGTACTTGAAATCAAAACAACAGAGATCATGCGTGCCGGTCAATGGGAAGAATGGAACAATCGTATTCCGCAACATTATTACATACAAGTTGTTCACCAATTTTTATCGACCGGATACGATTTTGCAATCTTGAAAGCGCAGATCAAATATCAAAAAGATGGACAACCCGCCGCCGCAATTCGACATTATTACATTGAGCGTTCCGAAGTCGAAAATGATATTCGATGGCTTGCGGAACATGAAAAAGTGTTTTGGGATTGCGTTATTAACGATAAAAGGCCGGCGCTTATTTTGCCGGAGATTTAGGAGGAATAACTATGGAACTAATAATGTCCACCGATTTGGCAAAAGCATTGCCAAAGTCGATTGATTTTAACCATGAGCAGCTTAAAACGGAATTGTCTCAAAAGCTGGACTACTACAATAATCTGGTTGTCACCGAGGACAGCATCAAGTCTGCAAAGGCCGATAAGGCAACGTTGAACAAGCTGCGCACCGCGCTGGATGATAAGCGCAAGGAAGTCAAAAAGGACTGCCTTACTCCCTATGAGGACTTTGAAAAAAAGGTCAAGGAACTTATTGGCATGATCGACGAGCCGATCACGGCGATTGACAGCCAGATCAAAGTTTTCGACGATGCCAAAAAGCATGAAAAAGAGGGGCAGATCAAAGCGTTTTACCTTGCAAATATTCACGAACTCGAAACGCTTTTACCGCTCGAAAAGATTTGGAGCCCGAAGTGGCTAAATACAACCTATAAAATGGCAGACATCACCGGCGAAATTACGGGAACCATTTTCAAGGTGAAAAATGACATCAACATTATCAAGGCTTTTGGCGTAGAGTGCGAACAGCAGATGCTTGACACTTTCCTCCGCACGCTTGATATGAGCGCTGCAATGGCAGAGAAAACGCGTTGGGAGGAACAGCAGAAGCGTTTGAAAGAATACGAAGAGTCACAACGCAAAGCCGCCGCAGAAAAGGCCGCAGAGGAATCAAAGCAGCCTGCTCCGCAAGTTATTGAAACGACTTTTTCAGAGCCTACACCGCAGCCTGAGCCTTCGCAATCTTACATACCAGAGCCGGACGAATGTCCGCAACCGATAGTACCCGATGAGCCGCGAAAGACTATAAGCGTCACGTTCCACGACACAACGGCAGGCTTCCGTCACGAAATGGGCGCGTTGTGCACGAAGTACGGAATTAAATACGGATGGGCTAAAAGGGAGGATTTGCAATAATGGTAAACAATTCATTGGCAAAACAGCAGGAAAGCAAAATCGTTGAATACGAGGTAAGCGGTGAAAAGGTAAAACTTTCACCGGCAATAATCAGAAATTATCTTGTTTCCGGCGGCGGGAATGTCAGCGATCAGGAAATTGTGATGTTCCTTAATTTGTGCCGCTTTCAGCATTTAAACCCGTTTCTCCGCGAAGCGTACCTTATCAAATACGGCGGAAATCAGCCCGCTACGATGGTAACCGGTAAAGAAGTATTTACCAAACGCGCACGCCGCAACAAGGACTATGCAGGGCAACAGGCCGGGGTAGTTGTCCAAAAAGAGGACGGCAGCCTTGAAAATCGTATTGGCACTCTTGTGCTGGAAAATGAAACGCTTGTCGGTGGTTGGGCGAAAGTATTCATTAAAGATTATGTTGAGCCGGTCGAAATTACCGTTTCTTTGTCTGAATACATTGGCATGAAAAAAGACGGCGAAGTCAACGGGCAATGGAGCAAAAAGCCGGCAACGATGATTCGCAAGGTTGCGCTGGTTCAGGCGCTCCGTGAAGCGTTTCCGGAAGACTTTTCCGGCATGTATTCGGCGGAGGAAGTTGACACTGGAAACCAAATTCTTGACGAAACGCCAATCGACGAAAGCAAAATTATTGATGTACCGGTGCAGCAAGAGCCGAAAAATGATGATCCATTGGCATAATCTATGACCAGTTTACAGTTTGACCGTGCTAAATGGTCACAGGACAGTGAGGGAATTTGGCTCTCTTTAAGAGTCAAATTCCCCGCACTGGCTAAAAAGTTTATGGAATCTATCAAGGACGGGCTTTATGTTGCAGAGATCAAAGAGTATCGGAAAAAGCGCTCGCTTGACGCGAATGCCTACTTTTGGTTGCTGGCCGGGAAATTTGCCGCCAAGGTGAGGATCCCAGTAGACACCATTTACCGGCAGTATATCCGCGACATCGGAGATAATTTTGAAATTGTCCCCGTCCGAACCGATGCAAAAGACAGATGGGTTAAAAACTGGGAATCGCGCGGGCTGGGATGGCTATGTAATGATCTTGAGACCAGCAAGCTGGACGGATATACGAACATTGTTTGCTATTATGGATCGTCCACATACGACACGGCGCAAATGTCACGGCTGATTGATTTAGTGGTGCAGGATTGCAAAGACCAAGACATCGAAACTGCCACTCCGGAGCAGCTTGCGCTGATAAAAGACGGGTGGGGAAAATGAGACAATGTTACATATGCGGGCGTACCGATTGGATAGAGCGGCATCATGTTTTCGGTGGGGCGCTCCGAAAAAAATCTGAGAAGTATGGACTTGTTGTTGATCTCTGCCATTGGTGTCACAATGAACCGCCGAACGGGGTGCATTTTAACCGGGAAAACGAGCTGAAACTTAAAAGAGAGTTTCAAGCGAAGTTCGAAAGAGAACACCCTGATTTGGACTTTATTAAAGAATTTGGGAGGAATTATCATGCTTAATGTAACCGTTTTGATGGGGCGCTTGACTCGTGATCCTGAGCTGAAACACACTCAAAACGATATCTCCGTAACCAGCTTCACTCTCGCCGTTGATCGCTCGTATGTGAAATCAGGTTCAGAGCGCCAGGCCGACTTCATTGACATTGTCGCATGGCGCTCCACGGCTGACTTCGCCTGCAAATATTTTAAGCGCGGACAGC
>UREO01000197.1 GCA_900546895.1 uncultured Oscillospiraceae bacterium | reverse complement strand
GCGGCTGTTCAGCCTGCTGTCCAGCGCGCTTTCCAGAACGGGCTGAATCATTGCCACCGCCTGTTCGATTTCGTTTCCGTAAGTAATGGAAAGCGGATGCGTTTCGCTTTCCTCCCGTGTCAGACCGGCAACCGCATCCATCAGGTGATTCAGCCCTTTTCCGTTTCGGGCGCTTGTTCCCACGACAGGGATGCCCAGCTTTTGGGAGAGTGCTTCGAGATTGATTTTGATTTTCTTTTTTTTCGCTTCGTCCAGCAGGTTGACGCAAAGCACGACCCGCTTGGATATTTCCATGGTTTGCAAAACCAGATTCAGATTGCGTTCCAGACACGTGGCGTCCGCAACGACGACGACGGCGTCCGGACTTCCAAAGCATATGAAATCACGCGCGATTTCCTCTTCTTCCGAATTCGCCATCAGAGAATAGGTTCCCGGAATATCGACGAGGACAAAATTCGTCCCTTGATGTCTGTATTTTCCCTGTGCATTGGCCACTGTCTTTCCGGGCCAGTTGCCCGTATGCTGATTCATTCCGGTCAGGCTGTTGAAAACCGTGCTTTTTCCCACGTTGGGATTTCCGGCTAGTGCGATCACTTTATCGTCCGCGGTTTCTCTCTCAATTTGGAAAGCTCCGCTGCAGCCGCATAAAACCCCGGCGCCTGTGGATTCTCCCGTGAGCCCCATAACGTTCCCTCCTATATTCTAAAATAGAATTTATTTGTGCAGAGAAACAAAGTGGGACCAGAGAGCGCATATCAACAGGAGATATGCCTTCTTTCGATCCCACCGGTTCTATCTTACGCAGTAACCAGAATCTTGTCGGAAACATCGGACCGCAGCGCAATGACCGCTCCGCGAATCCGGTAAGCAGTCGGATTTCCGGACGGGCTCTGGTAAAGCGGCTCGATTTCCGTTCCGCCGATCACACCCAGATCCAGCATCCTTCTGCGGACCGTGCCGTTGGCATTTAGAGACGTCACGCTGCCTCTGACCCCCAGGGGCAGTTCATTCAGCGGTATTCCTTTCTCACTCATAACAATGACCTCCCGAAAACTATTTTTAAACCGTGTGACGGATTGATAGAGACTCTTATATTTCTTGCACTAGGCTAATATATGGTTCTTTCACTGAAAGTGCTACAAAATTTTATTCGGAAATAATAATTAGCCCTGCCGAATAATTTTTCCTTCCTCTAAAATATGGTTCTTATGCAGGAGCAATTTTGAATATATTATCGTAGGCCTTGCTTGTGAAATCCAAAGTCCTGTCTTCTTTGGTCAAACCCCGCCGGAAGTGTCCGGAATACGGCAGGCTGAGCCTGCATGTACATTTACCAACAAGGTCCAGCTTTCAATGAAAAAAGGAAGGGTGCCCTTATGAAAAAATCGGAGAATCGGGAATTTCGGACTGCGCGCGGATATCAGATACTCAACCAGCGGGAAGGGATGCTGACCTCCTCCATGGAGGATTATTTGGAAATGATCTACCGCGCATGCAGCAGCGGCGGATACTCAAGGGTCGGGAAGGTCTCAGAGCTGCTTCACGTAAAACCGTCGTCCGCTTCCAAAATGATTTTTAAACTGGCTGACATGGGGTATATCCGATATGACCGATATGAAATTATTCAGCTGACGGAAACGGGGGAAAAAACCGGCGCGGCTCTGTTAAACCGGCATATGATTATTGAGGAATTTCTGCAGCTGATCGGAAGCCCCAATGCTTTGGAAGAGACGGAACTGATCGAGCATTCGCTAAGCTCGTCCACTGTTGAAAATCTGCGATCTTTGATTAATTATTTTAAGTCGGATCCTCAGGCGGCCGATCAGTTTGAAAAAATCAAGAAAAAAACAGTCGCTTTGTGAATCAGTCAACGGCCATCATCATATCGTACGGGCACCTCTCCGGAGGTGCTTTTGTTGTATTGGGCTTTTGAATCAGCGTATCCCAATCATGCAGGGCGTAAACACCGCTGAACTGCCACGGGATTTCCTGTTGATTCTGCAGCAAGTTTGCGTAACTCCCGCCGAAGACGGGGGCGAAACGTGTCTTGTCTCGCAAACAAAAGGGCATTGCAAAAAGAGACAGTTTGCAGGGTGGTAAATATTGGAGTTGACCCCGGGTCGAAATTGACGGTAGAATGGTATTGAAAAAAACACTTCGCTTGCCGGTGTTGCGCAAGTGCAGGAGCTGTCTTTGCACATTGAAATCGGTCTTTCACGGGGCTCCGGAGATTTTAAATACCAATTGGGGAAGATGTGTTGCTGAACATTTCTTCTCTTTTTTAATAGAGCAGGCTGTCCCCAATAGAGGTCTGGTCTGTTTGGGTGCTATATACTGGAACGCAAACCGCATAAACTTTACCGAATTTTGAAAGTATTTGCCGTCGTCAATCGTATTTATGGGTGAAGGGAGGAAAAAGGATGGAAAAAACATCGTCCGGTACCAACGATGTTGTAACAGAAGCTCTCGATAAATATTCCGATATGGTTCGAAGAATTTGCTTTATGTATCTGAAAAACGAGGCGGATGTGGAGGACATCTTTCAGAATGTCTTTTTAAAGCTGCTGCAAAATAAAAAACCGTTTGAAAATGGCGCGCATGAAAAGGCATGGCTCTGCAGAGTTACCATCAATGAATGCAAGGATTTCCACAAAAGCTTTTTCCGTAAAAATACTTGTTCCATCGACGACTTAGAAATTCCCATAGAGGATAAATCCGAAGAGGGTGTGCTGCGTGAAGTGCTGTCGCTTCCACAGAAGTACAGGAATGCAATTTATCTCTTCTATTTCGAGGACTATTCTGTTCCTGAAATTGCAGTGATTCTTGGAAGAAATCAAAATACAATTCACACACATCTGCGAAGAGCGAAAGCAATTTTAAAGAACAAATTGAGAGGTTTTGATGATGGAAACTATTTTTAGGGCCGCTATGAACCATATCCGTGCCAAGGAAGATCTGAAAAGGAAAACAAGGGATTCCCTCATCGCCAGTTTAAGCACGACGCCCGTTGCGGCGCACAACAGGCACAGACGATCTATAAGGCAAAGAGCCCTTATAACGGCCTGTACCGTCGTTTTTGTGTGTGCAATGTCTGTTGCCGCGGTTTCCTACTATAAAACACCCGATTCCTATTTAAGCCTTGACATTAACCCCAGCGTTGAGTTGGGCGTCAATGGATTCGGAAGAATTGTGTCCGCGACCGCTTATAACAGCGAAGGCACAGTGATTATGAACGGGCAGAACATTATGGACGCGGATGTCAAAAGCGCTGTCCATAGTTTGGTTAGATCGGCCGCGCAGAAAGGCTTTGTCGCACAGGACGGCTCAACGGTCATTTCCGTGACCTCTGAAACCGACGATACCTCGGACGCGATCGAACTGGAAAATGCCGCGGCACAGGGCGCAGAAACGGCAATAAAGTCAGAAGGGAAGACCGCAACAATCAGTAAGGACCACATTCCCCTGGAAAAGCGGGATGAAGCCAAAAAACTGGCCATTACTCCGGGCAAGCTGAGCTTGATACAAAAGCTGCAGGCGCTCGATCCTTCCGTTACTGTCAGCGAATACAAAAATGCTAAAGTGACGGATATCATGAAAAAGATCGACGAACTGAAAAATTCTGCGGATACAGACGGGAACGATACAAATGACAACTCTGTTCCGACGGATAACAGCAGCGCTCCCGGTGAAACGGACGGCGAAGATACACCGAATTCATCCGGCACAGCCGATGACGGCAATCAACAGGCTAATCAGAGTTCGCTGGCTTCCTCGGGTGAAGCCGGAAAAGACAACGGTTCCGATTCATCCGACGACCCGGAAAAAGAAGACACCGCTTCCAGCCGAAAGGGGGAAACGTCCTCTCTGGCACAAAGTCACTCCGGCAGCTCAAACGGCTCAAAAGTCAGCCGCCGTTCCTCTTCCTCCCCTTCAAGTCAGCAGAAACGATAAAAAGGCTTCCATACGGCGAATCGGCTGACACATGCAATACGGATGCAGCAGGAAAACCTGCTGTCGAAAAATCACCACCGCACTTTCACCACTGAATTCGCAAAAACATTACTCGATCAGGAGGATTCGCAGAATGAAAAAATTTACAGCTAAGGTTCTTTCTCTCGTGCTTTCATCTGCGCTGGTTATCAGCAGCTTTGCGACCGTCGCTGCCACGGCGGCTGCAAAGTCATTGACCGGCGTAATCAGCGGTACCAATCAAGACGCAATTTATCTTGTCAACGACGGTACGGAAAATACCGCAGACCTTACGGATTTTCTGCTGGACAGCGATTTCCGCTTTGAAACCGCGGACCATCAGTCGGTCAGCGACGAGAAGATCAGCGCCATCGCCCATGTTTCCGGCGACAAACTTGTTTCGTTAAAGGTGGACAGTTCCACCGACGAGGCGACTCTTAAGCTGAAGAGCAGCTCGGATTCCGGTAAAGAAGTGATTTCCGTTCTTTATGAGGGCCGCTATACCGACGAAGACGGAAATGATTACACAGTGAAAGCAAGAAGCAACCTTACCGTATACGTCTATGATAAGGACCAGATCGTCTTTGGCGAATACGACTCAGGTTTCGCAGCCAAAGAGCCCGGCACCGGTTTCTCTGATTTTGAAACCTTTGCTCAGACCGCCAACCATACAAAAACTTTAGGTATTTATAAAGCGAAACCAAGCTCCGATTCCGCGCTGGCTGTTTATGAGGCTGCTGACTTAACCACGGCAACCGACGGTATTACGGATAAAAACGCCTATAGCTTCAGCATGACGGGCAACGATGTGCATGTTTCGGTTGCAGATACGACTTCGGGATTTACCCAGTTTCCGGTTGCTGTCGTAGGAAGAAATATGTCTGCCGAAACGAGCCTGTACACACAGGATGCCAATACCATGAACGTGAGCATCACAGTGAAGAAGCTGGTTTCAGACGGCTCCGCCTACAAGGCGTCCAACAGCTCCGGCGACTCTTACACTCTGAAAACAAAGATTGAAAAGAAAACCGACGCGGCGACCTTATTGCCCGGCAGCAAGGTTTTTACCATTAAGAGAACGGACGGAAAAACAATGCTGACCGGCGACGCAAATCCCGGGACAAGCAATGTTACAGACAGTGAAGTAGTATTTCCGCAGGGCACCACACGCGTGAGTGTCGGGGAGAGCACCAATGTTAAGAAAATTTCCGGCAATGTCGGGGATCTCCAAATCGGCGGCGGGAAAGTCGGTTCCGTCGATATAAAAAGCGGCACCGTTGAGGTTACGGACGGCACCGTCGGCGACGTCAAAACGAGCGGGACGCCGTTCACGACCGACGGAGACGCAGTTCTTGTAAGCGGCGGTAAAGTGGGAAATATCGACGTTACGGAGGAAACCCAGGATTCGGACAGCAATGTGACCGTAAATGCGGGAACAACCGGAACCATCCATGCCGACGGTACGGTTACCGTCAGCGCGAATGATTCGGATACTCCGGTTGTTACGGGTAAGATTACCGCACGGGATATCTTGATGTCCTCTAAGGAATCAAAAATCACCTGCGCAGGCGTCAAATCGGGCGCGGGCGGTTCCGTCACATTGTCCGGGGACAACACCAACGTGAATGCCATCGACCTCGATTTTCGCGAGACAACGGTGTATGTCGGCGACGACAGAGAGGCCTTCACCGGAAAAATCCCCGCTCTCTCCAATGCGAAACGTGGAATGCTCTATACCCAGAACGAAGACACAAGCGCAACCGTCAGCGGCTCCGTTACGGTTGACACCATTTCCCTGGATTCCGATACCGTCCTGACGTTTGACGGTATGGTCACGGCGGATACGATTGAAGGGGACGGCACCATGAGGATTGCTGCCGGAAACCTGTATGTAACC
>UREO01000196.1 GCA_900546895.1 uncultured Oscillospiraceae bacterium | reverse complement strand
GGCGTATTCCAGCAATATTGTGAGAAGTATTCTGAAAAAAAGAGACCATATTATCATTCGCGATGTCAGGGAGACATTGCGGCAGATGAAGCGGGACGGAATTACCCGTGCCGCTGTTTTGCCGACTCATTTGATCGACGGTATTGAAAATGGTAAAATGAGGTATACAATAGAAGAATGCGGGGAATTGTTTTCCGAAATAAAAACGGCCCGCGTGCTTCTGGGCAGCGAAGCCGATTACACCGCCGCCGCCAAAGCACTGTGGCGGGAAATCGGGGAAGCGGCGGGGAATGACCCCGTAATCCTGATGGGGCACGGATCCCCCCATGAAGCGGACGGCAGCTATGCAAGGCTGGAAAAGCAGCTGCGGGCGTGTTCCGGCAAAGAAATCTACATTGCCACGGTGGATGGCTCCGTTGCCATCGCGGATGTGATTCAAAAGCTGGACGCCTCCGCGCAAAAAAGAAAGCGCGTGCTGGTGCTGCCGCTGATGCTGGTGGCGGGCGACCATGCGGTCAACGATATGGCGGGGGAAGAGGATTCCTTTGCGTCAAATCTGAGAGCGGCAGGCTACGAGCCGGAATGTATCCGGAAGGGAGTCGGCGAATACGAAGGCATCCGCGATCTTTATATCAACCATTTAAGAGAGGTAATCAGGTAAAAGTATGAAAACAGCAGGGAAAATCATAGTGTTTGTGTTGGGCTTATGCCTTCTTTACGGATGCGGAAAAACAGAGCCCAGTACGGGAAACTCCTCCCAGTCCGCGTCTTCGGCAGCGAGCACCGTTACATTCACCGACGATCTGGGGGTTCAGGTGACGGTGGATCGCCCGAAAAAGACAGCGGTGCTGTCCGCAAGCTATGCGGACGCCTGGCAGCTGGCCGGCGGAACCGTCGCGGCCTATACGGACGACGCGAAGGGTACGATTACAATCAAAGACGACATGCTCAACCTTGGGAAACTCAATACCCCGAATGTGGAGAGCATGATTGCGGATAAAATCGATTTCGTTGTTTTGTCCGGCGCGATTTCGGAGCATGTAAAGCTAAGAAATACGCTGGAAAGCGCGGGGATTAAAACCGCTTATTTCAAGGTGGAAACCTTTGAGGATTATGCTAAAATGATGAAAACGCTCACCGATATCACCGGCAGGGCGGACCTGTATAAAAAAAATGTGTCCGATTTGCAGGAGGAGATTCACAAACAGATTGCCAGAGCGGACGGAAGCCATCCCACGGTGCTGTTCCTGCGGGCGTATTCCACCGGGGTAAAGGCGAAAGGCAGCGACAGCATGACGGGGAAAATGCTGAAGGACCTCGGCTGTGTGAATATCGCCGATCAAAAGGGCAGCCTGCTGGATAATCTGAGCATGGAAGCGATTGTCGCCGCGGACCCGGAGTTTATTTTTGTAACGACCATGGGGGAATCCCAGAAAGCCGCGCTCGGCATGGTCGATCAGCTTCTGACTTCCAATCCCGCGTGGAGCGGGCTGACGGCGGTAAAGGAAAAGCATTATTATGTTCTGCCGAAGGAACTGTTTCATTTGAAGCCGAATAAGCGCTGGGGAGAAAGCTATCAGATATTAGCGGACGATTTATATGGAAAAAAGTAGACAATCGATCAGGGCGCAAAAAAGAATAGCAATCATGCTGCTTCTGCTCCTGCTGATGATGGGGATCGGCATTTTGGGCGGTTCGGCAAAAATATCCCTTGCGGATTTCCGCGAACTGCTTTCCGGGCAGGAGGTGACGGCTGCCGGACGGATTATCCTTTATGTCCGTCTGCCCCGAGTGGCGGGCGCCGTCATTGCGGGAACGGCTCTGGCTGTGGCGGGCGCCGTGATCCAGACCGTGTTGAATAATCCGCTCGCCGGGCCGAATATTATCGGCGTGAATTCCGGGGCCGGCTTCGCGGTGGTCCTGTGCGGCATTCTGCTGCCGGAATCGTATGCCGCTCTGCCCGCAGTCGCGTTCGCAGGGGCTTTCGTTACGGTTCTGTTTGTCTTTTACCTCGGAAAAAAGACCGGTTCCTCTAAAATAACGCTGGTCCTTGCGGGCGTCGCGATCAACAGCTTTCTGAACGGGGCGACGGACGCGGTCAATACGCTCAGCGAGGAATCGCTGATTTCGTCCAACGCGTTTAAAATCGGGGGATTAAACGGAGTCAACGCCCAGGTCCTCAAATACGCATCCGTCATCATCATCGTCGCCGTTCTGGCGGTGCTGCTCTTCCACAATGAACTGGAGGTGCTGTCGCTGGGAGAAGAAACGGCAAAGACGCTGGGGCTGCCGGTTTCCTTTTACCGCTTTCTGTTTCTGGTGCTGGCGGCGGTTCTGTCCGGCGCGGCGGTCAGCTTCGCCGGGCTTTTGGGATTTGTGGGGCTGATCATTCCCCACATCGCAAGGTTTCTGGTAGGGGAGGAATCGAAGTACTTCATTCTGTCCTCCGCCGTTTTGGGCGCGCTGTTCCTGCTGATCTGCGATACTATAGCCAGGACCTGCTTCGCCCCGTTTGAGCTGCCGGTGGGGATTATCTTATCCTTTGTGGGAGCGCCGTTCTTTGTCTGGCTGCTGTTTCGCCGGAAAAGGGGGAACCGCAATGCTTAGGCTGGAGAACGTCTCCGCGGGCTACGGAAAGGCGCCGGTGATCAGAGGGATTGACGCGGAGTTTGAAAAAGGCAGGATCACTACGATCGTAGGGCCGAACGGAAGCGGAAAAAGCACCCTGCTGAAGGCGGCGGTTCATCTCTGCGAGGTGCAGGAGGGGACAGTGTACCTGAAGGGGAAAAAAGGGGAGGAAATCGGCAGCCGGGAGTTTGCACAGCAGGTTTCGTATTTGCCGCAAAGCCACACCGCCGGGGCGATCACCGTTGGCAGAATGGTGCTGCACGGCAGGTTTCCCTACCTTTCCTATCCCAGGCATTACGGCAAAGAGGATTATGAGTTCTGCCGCAAAGCGATGGAAAAAATCGGCATCCTGTCGCTGCGGGACAAGAAGGTGGACGAGCTTTCCGGTGGACAGAGACAGAAGGTCTATCTGGCGATGGCCCTTTCGGGGGAAACGGACGTGTTTCTGTTCGACGAACCGACCACTTATCTGGATATCCGCTATCAGCTGGAGCTGCTGCAGCTCATGGAACAGCTGAAAGAGCAGGGGAAAGCGGTGGTAACGGTTTTGCACGACTTGGATATCGCCATGCGGGTTTCGGATTCCATGATTGTCATGCAGGACGGGAAAATCGTTCAAACGGGCTCCCCGGAGGAAATCCAGTCGAGCGGTATAATCGAAAAGGTTTTTCAGATCACGGCGCAGAGCTTTGTGGATCAAGAGGGAAAAAAGCATTTCTATTTTGAGCGGCAGGAAAGGCAAAGGGAAAAATGAGTAAAATTTTATATGGAATCGGAGTGGGTCCGGGCGACCCCGAACTGCTGACAATCAAGGCGCTGCGGTGTATTGGGGAAAGCGATGTCGTCGTACTTCCGGCGGAAAGACGGGAAGAATGCTACGCCTATCAGATTGTCAAACAAGTCTGCCCCAAGATAGAAGAAAAGGAAATTGCCTGTCTGCCCTTTCCGATGATCAAGGAAAAAGCGCGGTTAAAGAGGGCGCATGATGAAATATATGAAAAAATTGAGAGCTTTCTCCGGGCGGGCAAGACGGTCGCCTTTCTCACCATCGGCGACCCCTGCGTCTACTCCACCTACAGCTATGTGCACAGTAGGGTTCTGGAAAACGGAGGCAGAGCCGTTCTCATTAACGGCGTGCCCTCCTTCTGCGCGGCCGCGGCCGCGCTCGGCATCACTCTGGGTGATAATCGGGATGAAATCCATATTATCCCCGCTTCCTACGAGATCGGACATACCCTGAGCCTTCAGGGAACGAAAATTTACATGAAATCCGGGAAAAAGCTGGCGGAGCTGAAGAAGATGCTGGCGGAATTTCCAAAAGCCGGTCAGTTGGAGGTTTACTCCGTTTCCAACTGCGGAATGGAAAATGAGACCGTCCGCGTCGGGGCGGAAAATCTCGATCCGGAAAGCGGCTATCTGACGATTGTCATCGTAAAGGAAAAGGACGGTAAATAAATTTATAGATGCTCCTTACAGGACAGTTCCCTAACCTCCAGCTTAAAGACGGCGACGGCCCTGACGGCGGCGTCCGGAAAACTCCAGTCGCTTTTTTTGGAATAATGCTCCATAATCAGCTGCAGAGCGGCCTTTTTTTCCACGTCGTCCGTGACAATGCTGACCGTTCCGTCGCCGATTACGCTTTGATAGCGGAAGGAATAGTTACAGGCCGTTTCCGCGCCGGCTACCTCGTGGCTTGTGTCCAGCTCAAAGCCGGCACGGCCGGTCCGGTTGATCAAATCGATTTTCTTGCCTTCCTTTGCCCCGTGAAAATAGAAGCTTCTCTTTTCCCCTTTGACCTCGTATCCAAAGTTGAGGGGAACAATGTAAACTCCGTTTTCATCGGCAAAACCCAGCCGGCAGCAGTCGCAGGACATGATGATCCCGTCGATCTTCTGCAAATCTGTGATTTCTCTGTCTTTTCTTCTCATAATGACACCCTCCGTTTTTAATTTTCCAATTGATAGAATTTTTTGAAATTTGTGGCTTTCCACAGGCCGAAAAGGCTCATGGGATCATATCGATCTTGCTTTATTCAGATTTTTAATATTGAAAGATTCCCCATTTCCTGTTGTAAAAAAACGTGTAATGGACAAAATACTTTCGGAAGTCGATATCATTCGGACTTTCCATTAAGAAGTCAAATAAAACAGGAGATGTAAAAAAATGTATAACGATAATAAAGAATTACAGGACGCCAAAAAGGCAAATCAGAAATCGAAGCAGGGCAGTACGTCAGGCTATTCCAATTCGATTGATCCCCTTGAGGAAGCCAGACAGCTGAATTCACAGTCCGCAAATTCAGCTTCCGGTTCCGGCTCCAGCTCCGGAGGCTCCGGAACAAGCGGCACGGAAGAAGCAAAACAGCTGAATCAGAAATCAAGGCAGAACAAAAAGTAATTTCCAGCCATTCCAGCTTTTTTAAGGTCACGCAAGGCGTTTTTTTGACGCCGTGCGTGACTTTATTTTATTCGATCACCGTGCGTTTGTCCAGAGGAGAAATCTGCGGTTGGCGCCGTCCAAATCGTTATTTGTTCTTAATGATAAAGATGGGAAAATGGTTCCGCATATGATATAATGTAAACAAGAATTTGCATGGCAGTTTGGATTGCTAATAATTTAGGTTAGGAGTGATGGTGAAACATGAAAAATAAAAAGGTCATCATCGTTTTTGCCTCCATTGTGCTGCTTGCGGGTGTATTTTCAATTTGGAAATACATTTATAACACCTATTATATGATTGATACCAGTCCCTACCAATACGTATTTGCATCAAGGTTCGAGGAATCACCTGACAATAAACACTCAGTCGGAGTCAATATTTGTAAAACCACAGAAAATAGCGACATTGCTTATATTATGGGTATATTAAACACATCGGGTTCCAATGAGCCCAAAACGATCTTTTGGCAAAAAATAAACAACGGCAGTATCAAAGAGAAAACAATCAATGGAAATACCCTTGGAAACTGGATTGACGTTACATGGCTTGACGCAGAGAATGTTAACATAAATAGTATTTCTGTTAATATAAATCGTGGTTATGATTATCGTAGAGATTGGTCTACATCCTAGAAATCATATTGAACACAAAGCTCCTAATTATACATGACAAAGGGGCCCTAGACAGATATGATATGACAGGGCATCAAGATGGTTTTTTAGGTTATTTACAGCAATTTTATTTCAGTTTGCGAGACAAAACATGTTCCTCCCCCGCCGAAGGCGGGGGAGGAACATACCCTTGTTGCAGAATCAACTGGAAATACTGCAATTGGATACATTTTATAAC
>UREO01000195.1 GCA_900546895.1 uncultured Oscillospiraceae bacterium | reverse complement strand
CTGTTAAAAGGCCGAGCGGAATCGCGATCAGGACGGACAGGATCAGGCTGGTACCCATCAGCAGGACGGTAGCGGGGACTCTTTCCAAAATCTGGTCCAGGACCGGACGATTGTTTAAGAGGGAATGGCCAAAATTCCCATGCAGAATGTTGCCTAGCCAGATAAAATACTGCTGGTAAAGAGGCTTTGTCAGGCCCAGGCTCTCCCGTATCTGCGCGATGTACGCCTCACTCATGTTAGGCTCCACGTAGGTCAGAACCGGGTCGCCGGGTGCCAATTTTACAAGAGCAAAACAAATCACCGACACAATGAACATGGTGAGAACGGATTGAAACAAACGATTTAGTATTCTTTTCATAATCTTTCCTACCTGCCGACAAGACGGATGGCAACCGGTAAAACAAACAAAAGGGGTTCAAAGGCTGAACCCCTTCGGCCGTCGCATGACCGTTCCGTTTAAATCCGCTTATGCAGTCAGTTCACCCGCTTTACATATTACTGGATTTTGTATATTTTGGAATAATCATAGTAAATGGTCTTTAAAATTGCCTTATCAAAACCGCCGTATTCCTTTCCGACGGCATAGAATCCGTTGGAGTAGGCGATGGGATAGAGATACGCGTTGTCGTTGATCCGCTTCTGGATTTCCTTATAGGCAGCCGCACGCTGTGTGTCATTGGTGGAGGCATTTCCCTTTGTCCAGAGCGCGTCAAGCTCCGGATCCTGAATGCGGGAATAGTTGCTGCGGCTGCGGCTGCTCGCTATGTCCGCGTAAAGGCTCGGCTCCTCGCCCAGCGTGTAAAAGTACAGAAGCAGGTCGTAGTCCTTGGAGTCGGTTTCCTTGATCTTGTTTTTATAGGTGGATTCATCCAGCGGATAAAGTTCAAGAGTGATGCCCACATCTTTCAGCTTTTCCTGAATATAGGTAGCTTCGCTTTCCATCACTTTATTGGTGGAGATATACAGAATGTTGAGCTTGAGATTTTCCTGACCGACTTCCTTCAGCAGACCCTTTGCCTTCTCCGCATCGTTATCGTAGTGCGTCAGCGAATCATCGTAATACTGGGTGTCCGGCGTGAAAATGGAATAGGCGGGTTCCGCGTATTCCTTTGATAAATAGGCAAAATTCACAAGCTCTTCCTTGTTAAGAGCATAGGAAATCGCCTGACGCACTTTGACATTCTTTAAGGCCGGATTGTTCTGGTTGAGCGCCATGCCGTTCACGCGGCCCGAATTGTAGCTGTTGATGTTGACTTTCCCGGTTTTGCTCACGGTATCGTAATCCTCGCTACTAATCAGGCGGGCGCCGATATCTCCGCTCGCGAGAGAAGCGTTGGCCGAATTCGCGTCCTTGATGATTTTGAAGGTCAGCGTATCAAGATACGGCTTTCCGGCCCAATAATCGTCAAAACGCTCCAGAACGACCTCCTGTCCCGGTTTGTATTCTTTGAATTTATATGGACCGCTGCCGACCGGCCGATTGTTCAGCTCGCTTTTGCCGATATCTGCGATTCCGTAATAAATATGCTTCGGAATTACGTACACCTGACTCAGTCCGCCGAGAAAACCACCGGACGGTGTAGAAAGCGCAATGACGGCCGTCAAATCATCCACTTTTTTGGCGGTGACCGGCGTATCGTTGATGTATCCGTAGCTTTGATACGGCACGTTCTGTTTTTTGTCCACCAGCGTCTGAATAGTAAAGACAATATCGTCGGCGGTAATCGGCTTGCCGTCGTGCCATTTTAGATTCTGCTTCAGCTTTAAGGTGTATTGCTTTGAATCGCTGCTCGGCGTAATACTCTCAAGAAGACCGTTGCCGTAGTACAATTTCCCCTTTACAATTTCAAAAAACGGTATGTAAAGCGCCTGTTGGATATCAAAGCTCGTCTGGTCTACAACAAACAGGGGATTGAAGGTCTGCGGGTCCGCACTGGCAGCGATGGTAATATTTCCGCCGTATGCGGGCTCGCCGCTGCTCTGCGAAGAGGATACGCCGCTTCCCGCCGTGCCGGCGGAACTGGAAGCAGCCGACGGATTGCCGGCGCTGCAGGCGGACAACGCCATTGCAGCAACCAGCAAGGCCGCTAAAATCCTGAATTTTTTCACCTAATTTACCCTCCTATAATTCTTTATGATTTTTAATACCATACCATACATATATATTTTATTTAATTATACTACGGTTAAAAAGGACTGTCAATAAGACAATTCCGAGATATTGCATAATGATTATCGTATCTCCGTAAGCAAACTTGTCGGAATGCCTCTCTGCTAATCTACAGCATTTCCAGTTGATTCTGCAGCAAGGTTTTCTACAACATGACTAACTTTTGCATGATAGCAGAAATTGTTTGGATAGAACTTTACAATGCTGTGATCCTCCTGATCCGTAACCGTCAGCGTATATCCGCGCCCTTTGTGGGCCCGGATTTCAAATCCGTTTTCGGGGCTGACCCGCTGCGCTTCCTGAACGTACCGGAGCGCCGAACGGCTGCTTACGTTTCAGAAGGGCGCTCAGCTGCACGGACGTTGCATATTCTGTTTTCGCATTGGCCAAACATTTGACAACCGACATCCCTTTTGCACACATTTGGCTGCCCCCGCTTCTCATTTCGCTTACTCCTTTTCAATTATTATATTTTTTTTGATTTGGAAAGTCGACATCAACAAATGACGGCTTGTAAGTGACATTTTCCATCGGTTTTGAGTTGGGAAAATGTCGTCCGGCAACCGAAAAATCCTTGCGTTGACACTCTTTCCAGAATGATTATAATTTTTTATTGATATCAGGCGTGACAACACCTTAGAAAACGCCGCTATTTTGGAAATGAGGAAGAAATATGAAGAAATTAAAATGGACGGTACAGGACGAATACGGGCTGCACGCAAGGCCGGTCGGCCTTCTGGTGAAAATCGCGGGCAAATTTCCCTGTAAAATCACCATCGCAAAAGACGCAAAAAGCGCGGACGGAAAGAAGCTGTTCTCCGTAATGGGTCTGGCCGCCACAAAGGGCGAGACCGTAGAATTCTCTTTCGACGGGGAAAACGAGGATCAGGCCTGTCAGGAAATCAAAGCCTTCTGTGAAGGGAACCTGTAACCGGCAATATACGATGGGCAAATTCCGGAATCCGGAAATTGGGTATTTCTATTTTACAGCAGACACAGGGTATCGGTATTTCCGCAGACGATTTGCTCCCGCTTTTTACACAGCGCTGTCGAAAGCTTAGCTTTATACTCCCCCTAAACGGAAAAGAATAAGCCCTCCCGGCGTTTACAGCTGAGAGGGCTCTTATTTTGGGGTAAAGGAAAGCTTTCACACACCCCGGAATTTTCACATATATTGTGAAAAAAGAAGGTGACGTTTTATGTTTATTCATGTAGTCATGCCGGGCGAAACGCTTTGGCAGATTGCAAATCGATATGGTGTTTCCGTGGCGGAAACAGTGGCGGTGAATGGGCTGCAAAATCCCAATCGGCTTGTTATCGGTCAAGCCCTGGTGATCCCCAGTGAGGATTTTTATACCGTACAGCCCGGAGACACCCTGTGGAGGATCGCTCAGACATACGGAACCACCGTACGGGAGATCGTACAGGCCAACCAGATCACGGACCCGGACAGCATCCGTCCGGGAATGATCCTGTATGTCCCCGCCCCCCGGCACCGTGTACAGCCCGGGGAAACCCTGGGAGGAATCGCGCAGATGTACGGCGTATCGCTGCAGTCCCTCATCGCAGTCAACAGAATTTCCGACCCGGACAGGATCCTTCCCGGGACCGTACTGGTTATTCCGCGCAGGGCAAGGCCCCCTCTCAATGTAAACGGCTATATTTATATGCTGGGGGAGGACGCCGTTCCGATCGTCAGGGAGGACGGCAGATTTCTGACTTATCTGAGCCCGTTCGCCTATCTAATCAAGGAGGACGGGACGCTGCAGCCGATCGATGACGAGCCCGCCGTACAGGCCGCGCTGACGGAAAGAGTGGTCCCCATGATGTCTATCACCAATTTTACTTCGACATCCCAGGGAGCGAATCTTGCGTCCGTCGTGCTGAACAGCCCGCAGCTCGTGGAGCGTCTGCTGACCGAGATCATTTCCCTGATGAAAGAAAAAGGGTACCGGGGGCTAAACATCGATCTGGAGAACGTGCTCCCGACCGACCGCGAAGCTTACAACCGCTTCCTCCAGCGCGCGGTGGACCGTCTGCATGCGGAAGGCTTCTTTGTATCCACGGCGCTCGCACCGAAAACGTCCGAGGAGCAGGCCGGTTTGCTCTATGAAGCGCACGATTATGCGGCCCACGGCAGAATTGTCGATTTTGTGATTCTGATGACTTATGAATGGGGGTATCGGAAAGGGCCGCCTCAGCCGATCTCTCCTTTGAATGAGATTGAGCGGGTTCTTAACTATGCCGTCACGGTCATCCCCCGGGAGAAAATTTACTTCGGCTTCCAGATCTACGCCAGAGACTGGTTATTGCCCCATACCGAGGGACAGGAAGCGGAAACGTTCAGCTCCCAGGAGGCCATCGCGAGGGCCGTCAGATACGGTGCGGAAATTCAGTACGATCCGGTCGCCCAGGCTCCTTTCTTCCGGTATTGGGACGAACAGGGCCGGGAGCACGAAGTGTGGTTTGAGGACGCCCGCAGCGCTCAGGCGAAATTCGATATGGTAAAAAGCTATAACCTGCCGGGGATCAGCTATTGGGCTCTGGGCTATCCATTCCCGCAGAACTGGACCTTGCTTGAGGATAATTTTACGATCAGAAAATGGAATTTCTCCTCATAATCCCTTCCGCAATGCTTGTAAAGAAAGTGCTTTTGGGGTATAAAAAGCGGTTAAAAATCCACAATATGCAGGATGGCTTCCGTACCCTTTGGGCCGGATTTTTCAGTCTGGAAATCAAATTCCATCGCACTTAGAGTAAATCACCCTGCTCTTGAGAATAATAGTAATGATTGTTGCCGATCATCCAAATATTTTTGTTCACGCGAGGAAGCAGACAGAATGACAAATTATAAAATAACAGGAAAACAGATGACAAGCCTTTTTTATCTGTACTGGTTTGGGACTCTTGTCCTTTTGGGTGCCGATAAGGATGTAAAGCAGGACTTTTGGGTATCAATTTTACTGGCGGCTGTTTTCATGATTCCGATGGCCGCAGTGTACATCAGATTAATCAAGCTTTATCCGGAAAAGAATCTGTATGAAATGCTGTTTGCCATTTTCGGGCGTTTCTTCGGAACCGTAATGTCGCTTATCAGCGTGTTTTTTTGCCTTTTTATCGGATACAGGGTACTGGGCTCTTTTAGTCTCTACATCAAGACTACCGCTCTTGACAGTACCCCAAGAAACGTTACCTCGATTTTTTTTATTCTGGTGACCATAGCGGCTGTTACGTGCGGAGCCGAAACAATTGCCCGTACTTCAAATTTTTTGATGAAGTTTGTGATCGGCTTTGTGCTTATTGCCACTCTGATTTGTTTCGGCAATATGGAACTGGGAAATTTAAAGCCGGTAATGTATTCCGATCTGAAAACGATTTTGAATTCATCCTATAAAATATTTATCATTCCATGGTCGGAAGCGTTCATCTGTCTTTCTTTCTTTTCCAATATAGCCCCAAAAGAAAACGTCAAAAAAATTCTCGTCAATTCCATACTGCTGGTCACATTAACACATTTGGTGATCAGCTTGCGAAATGTGCTGGTTTTAGGACCGTCGGCATCAATCTATTACTTTTCGTCCGACGCGGCAATCAGCACGGCTTCCCTGGGCGATTTTTTCGAGAGATTTGAAATACTGGTCGGCGTAAATCTGGTGCTTGCCGGGACGATAAAGCTCTGTGTCTGCATTTACGCCGCCTCTTTGGGGCTCTATTATATTCTTCGCAATACAGAGCAGAAATTCCTGGTCGTTCCCTGTACTCTT
>UREO01000194.1 GCA_900546895.1 uncultured Oscillospiraceae bacterium | reverse complement strand
CTCGCGGAACGCGGGCCGTTGTACGACCACCCGAGTCCCCTTGTGTCCACCAAATAAGAAATGCACCCGGAAGGGTGCTTTTTTATTCCCCTCTTGGGGGACTCGAACCCCGGGCGGCGAGTCGCCGCGGACAATTCGCGGAGTTTTTTCCTTCGGTTACCGTATTGCTCGCGCTTGAAGAATAACCGGTTTTGGAGTGGGCTGCCAAAGGCGCGAAAGACGCTCTGTGTCCGCCCGAGTCCCACTTGTATCCACCAGACTGAGTCTGGACGCAATTCGTGTCCGGGCTCTTTTTCATTTCCAGGCTTGTATGCGCGCGTGTGAATCCTGCATCTAAATTGAGCAAATGGTACAAATTAAGAGATACACCCGGAAGGGTGTTTTGCCTCGGACGGCTTAGCGCCACGGATAGTTCGCGTACGTTTGTCAAAATTATGATTCTTGTTTTTCACTGTCCTGAGCCAAGTGGTCTAACGCATAGCGGCAGCATTGCAATACCAACAGATTAAATGAAATATCGTTCTCTTCTGCTGTCTTGTTTAATTCTTCGAAAAGCTTCTCCGTGAAACGGATTGTTCTCGGAATATTAGCATTTGAAAATGGTTTTATGATATTAAACATAAAAAACACAACCTTTCTCAATATTGATATTGTAACCAATATAGGTTACAATATTAATATAACCGATACTGGTTATAAATTTGGTTATATACGGGGTGATTAAAACGGAAAAAAATATTGATGGTATAGAACAAAAACGGATCGAGCAAGCTTTTTCTAAAATTGGCTCAAAAATAGCTGATGCAACGGAATTGTCCCGCCGGGCAAAGGAGATAACGACTAACTCTGAATGGATGCTGACTGCCGCGCAGCAAGAAATTGAAACCTTATATGTTTCTTTAAATTGGCAGAAGAAATGAAACGGTGATTTTGTTATAAAAGAGTCCAAAAAAATCTTCTTACACGGCCAATTTGAATGCTGAAAAATAAATAATTCATTTTTATTGTAAATATCTATATAAATGTAAATATTTATAAATGAAATGCAGGATCATGACGGAGGTTATCTAAAATTACTTGTCTTTATCCCTTTCCTGTGGTAGGATAATAAAAAAATACAGTGATGAATGGAAGGGGTATGGATACAGTGAGAATGAAGAAATGGGCGGCACTGGTGCTGACGGCGGCGGTCGGGCTGTCCGCTATGACCGGCTGCGGAGGAAAACAGGGGACGCAAAGCGCCGGCGCGACGGTCTCCTCTCAGGGAGCGAGAAGCGGGAGCAGCGACACAATTGTATACGGTTCCGCGGCGGACGCGCGCGGCCTGGACCCCGCTTTAGTGGACGACATTGAATCGGTCAAGATCATGAGCAATATTTACGAAGGCCTGCTGAAATATAAAAAGGATTCCACAGAGGTGGAGCCTAGCCTTGCCGAAAGCTGGAACATCAGCGACGACGGGCTTACCTATGAGTTCCACCTGCGCAAAGGGGTGAAATTTCAGGACGGTACCGACTTTAACGCGGAAGCGGTAAAATTTAATATCGACAGGCAGCTTCCCCCCAAGGTCACAGAGGACATGAGCTACGCCTCCTTCGTATACGGCTCGGTAAAGGACGTACAGGCGGTGGACGAGTACACCGTAAAGATCAATATGAAGGAACCCTGTACGCCGTTCCTGAGCAACCTGGCCATGAACCTGGGCGCGCTGATCGTCAGCCCCAAGGCGCTGCAAGAGAACAACAACAATGTCAATGAGCATCCCGTGGGAACCGGACCGTACAAATTCGTTAGCTGGCAGAAGGACCAGAACACGGTTTTGGTCCGCAACGACGACTACTGGGGAACTAAGGCGCTTACGAAGAATGTCGTGTTCCGCACCATTAAGGACAATTCCGCCCGTGTGGTCGCGCTGAACAACGGAGAGGTCGATATCATCGACGGAATCGATTACACCGTGGTCGATCAGATTTCTTCGGCGGGAAATAAGACCGTCAAATCCCCGGGGATGAACATCAACTATCTGGCGTACAACTGCAGCCGCGCCCCGTTCAACGACGCGAAAACACGCGCCGCGCTGTCCGCCGCGATCAATGTGCCCGAATTGGCGGAAACGCTCTACAAGGGCTATTCGGAGACAGCGACCACTATTTTGCCCACGTTTATGCCGGGGTACGACAAAACGGTCAAACAGACGGCCTATGACCCGGAAGCCGCCAAGGCGGCCCTGAAAGCTGCGGGGGTTTCCAGCGTTCATATCATTACCTATACCAGCGCACGGATGTACAACCCGGCGAACGGCCAGACCCTTGCCGAGGCAGTGCAGGGATATCTTTCCAAGGTGGGCGTCACCTGCACGATCGACGCGTACGACTGGACCACCTATAAGACAAAACAGCAGCAGGGCGACTTTGACATCTGTTTTGCCGGATGGATCGGAGACAACGGCGATGCTGACAATTTCCTGAGCCTGCTGGCATCGGACGATCCCGGCATGAACTACGCCCGCTTCAATAATCAGGAGTATAAGGACCTGATCGCGAAGGCGGTAAAGATGCCGATGGGAGAGGAGCGGAACGCCGTTTACAGCGAAGCGGAGAAGCTTGCCGCGAAGGAATCTCCGTGGCTTCCTATTTCGCACTCGACAAACCTGATCGCGACGTCGCCCAAAATCCAGAATTTCCTGTATCACGTAACCGGGATGCTTCCGCTTTCCGGCGTTTCCAAAAACGGCTGATCCGTTTTCCATTTTTCCCTGCTTCCTTTGGGAGGCAGGGATTTTTTCTTCTTGGGGGCCGCCTTTCCGCGGGAGGTGAAATGAGGGTTGACAAATCATCGCAAAAATCAGATAATTACCTAGACGGCGGTTTCCTTTTTGCTGGAATCCCGCGCTCGCGATGCGGCTTTTATGGTGGGAGCTGTATATAATGGAAAAGAGAAATCATTTTGGGCAAGCTATTTTGGGATTCCCCGCAAAAGGACTGTGCCTGCGCCAGGGCCGGCACAGCCAAGAATTCAAGTTTTTTGTTTAAGAGAGGATCTATCATGAATATGAAGAAATTTTTAATCCTTGCATTGGCGGTTGTTATGGCCGGCTCCCTTGCGGCCTGCGGAATGGGCGATGTGGGCGGCGCCCAGTCGGCGCCAAGTGCTTCCTCCCAGGCGGCGGTTTCTTCCGCGGTTGGTTCGGACAATGTGGAGGACAGTCTTGCCGGTCTCGAAAAATACCTTTCGTCGAATTCCGTGATTTCCGGAACTCCGACAGAAATGAAAGCGGATTTTATCGGCGCGAAAAAAGGTGCGAAATATCAGTTTGGCTTTAACGGAAAAGACAATGTTACTGTGGAGCTTTATGAATTTGATACCGGCAGTCTTTCCAGCAAGGCTTCCACCGTTCTGGACGAAGTAAAGGCGAAGAACCAGTTTACCATTATGAACCAGACCGTTCCGGCGGTGATTTCCGACAGCGGAAAATATATCATGATTTATAAGGATACCTCCGGTTCCGATGAAAACAAACAGCATCAGGAAGACGTCATCAAGCTGTTTAAAGCATTCAAAAAATAATTTTCAGCGAACGGGCTTTCCGGTACTGCCGGAAGGCTCTTTTTTTATGCTCTCTAAATCACGGTTTGGTTGTTGACAGAGGGGAGGGGACAGGAATATAATAAAGATTCAGAGATACCATATTTTGGCAGGATCTTGTCAAGCGATAAATCTTCTGCATCATGATCTTTTACCGGAATGCGGGAAATTTTTATGAATCGATGGAGGAACTGAAATGAAGAAAAAATGGATTGCCTTGCTTTTGGTATTGGCAGTGGCCGTATCTCTCAGTGCAACTGCTTTTGCCGCAGATACCAACGTTTCCGCGACCTTTACGCTCAGCAGCGGCAGCCTTTATCTGAAAGCGGGAGAAACCGCCGTGCTGACCGTCAGCGACAGCAGCGCGTCCGTGTCCCCGCTTCAATGGGCGTCGAGCAATCCCGCCGTTGCCTCGGTGACAAACGGAACCGTAACCGCCTCCGCGCTCGGCAGGACGACAATTACCGTTACCGCACAGGACGGACGCAGCGCTGTCTGCGACGTGCATGTCGTCCTGAAAGGGATTGACGTGTCCGAGCATCAGGGTGCCGTGGACTGGGCCAACGTAAAGCTCGCCGGGGTGGATTTTGCGATTCTGCGTACCGGCTACGGGAACGAACTGCCGGAAACGCAGACGGATGATTATTTTGCGGCGAACTATGAAGGGGCGGTAGCGAACGGAATCAAGGTCGGCGTCTATCACGTCTGCTATGCGACGACTCCGGAAATTGCCGTACAGGAAGCGCAGATGTGCCTCAGCATCCTGAACGGACGCCGTCTGGATTACCCGGTATTTTACGATGTGGAGCAAAACGAGGTAAACAGCGCCATGACGGCGGATCAGCTTTCGGCGATCGTCACCGCCTTTTGCAGCACCATGGCCAATGCGGGGTATAAGACCGGAATATACAGTAACGCGAACATGTTCAATTCCAACCTGAGCGGCACCGCGCTGAACGCTTATGATAAATGGGTGGCGCATTATAATGTACCTTCTCCCAATTACAGCGGTGCCTATACAATGTGGCAGTACAGCGATTCCGGCCTAATCGGCGGAGTCAATACTTCTGTCGACCAGGACTATTGCTATGTGGATTATCTTTCCACGACCCCGGCACAGGCTCCGCTGGACAAAACCATTCTGTCCGATACCGGCTCGTCACTGTCTTTAAAGCCGGGCCAGAGCTATCAGTTTAAGTTTACGCCGAACGGAATCAGCGCGAAACCCTCCTTTACCACCGGAAATTCCGGCGTAGCGAAAATCGTTTACCAAAAGCTGCAGAACGGCAGCTATTATGTAAAGCTCACAGGGGTCGCCGCCGGGACCACCTCCCTCTATTCGGTACTGCCGAATCAGACGCCGGTGCGCCGCTGCCTTGTCACTGTGGCGTAAGGCGACGGTTCGTTTATCCGGTCTGTTTCTATACATAATATAATAGAATAAAATATTTGGCGCAGGACAATCAATTTGTTCTGCGCCAATGTTATGATGAAAGAACCGGGTTAACTGCAAAAACGGTGGTCGCCGATAACTGTAATCACAGGACGGGAAAAAATCCAGCTGCTGGTGGCCTTTGCGGGGTTATAATAATAGATGGCTCCGCCGGAAGGGTCCCAGCCGTTGATCGCGTCACGCGCGGCCTTATAAGCCGAATCGGAAATAGGGGCGTTGATGCCGCCGTCGTTCAGACAGCTGAACGCGCCGGGCTGATAGATAACGCCCGCCAGCGTATTGGGGAACGACGGATGTTCGATCCGGTTCAGGATTACGGCAGCGACCGCAACCTGTCCGGTATAGGGTTCGCCGCGCGCCTCGGCGGACGTAACGCGGGCAAGCAGGGTGACGTCGTTGCTGCTGAAGCCGCCCTGTGCGCCGGCAGAACCGCCCACGCCCAGTGCCGCCAGCGTCTTGGGTCCGGCGATCCCGTCGGCTGTCAGTCCTTTCGCTTTTTGAAAGCTGACAACGGCGCTTTTGGTCTGGCTGCCGAAGATCCCGTCGATCTTTCCTTTATAATAACCCTGATTGCTCAGCTTGGTCTGGATGCTTTTTACTTCTTCGCCCTGAGACCCTACCTTGGAAAGGGTTAGAACCGAGCCGCCCAGATTGGTGACAATCGAGATGACAAGAATATTTACCAGCACCACAACGATCATTGCCCAGACATATTTCAATTTGTTTTCCATATTGAACACCTCTGTACAATTTTTTCCCTCACGTTGCAGTTTTATCCCGAGCAGACCGAAATATTGAAAGATTTACAAAAACAGCCCGGAAAATGTGAAAAAACAGGGGATAAATTTCTCTATTGACAGAAAAAAGGCAAATGTTAAAAAAAAGTTAAAAAACTTCAGAAAAAGGGTTGACTTACGGGGATGTATTTGGTATTATAGTCAAGCGCCTTACAAA
>UREO01000193.1 GCA_900546895.1 uncultured Oscillospiraceae bacterium | reverse complement strand
GGCGGCAAACTCTTCGTTAATATCGCAAAGCTTAACCGTATATCCATCGGTCTGAGCAAACGCCTGGGCAATTCCGGAACCCATGGTTCCGGCGCCGATAATACCAACTTTCATTTTAATTCCTCCTAAATTATTATTATTTATAGAAATTATTTATTTACGAAAGGATCCGGTTTGCGCTTCTCACAGAAAGCCGTCATGGCATTTTTTTGATCTTCTGTTTCAAAGCAGGTGCCGAACTGAGCGGCTTCAATGGCAATTCCGGAATCGATGTCGACCTGGATCCCGTCATTGACCGCTTTTTTGGTGGCGCGGACAGCGATTGGAGCGTTGCCCGCAATTCTGCCGGCAAGCTTCAAAGCTTCTTCCATCAGCTGCTCCGCCGGATAAACCGCGTTGACAAGGCCCAGCCTCAGCGCTTCCTCCGCCTTGACCTTCCCGCAGGTGTAAAGCATTTCCTTGGCTTTGCCGATGCCAATGGTACGGGCAAGCCTCTGGGTTCCGCCAAATCCGGCGGTAATGCCGAGACCCGCTTCGGGCTGTGCAAACACTGCGTTTTCAGCAGCGATGCGGATGTCGCAGCTTAAAGAAAGCTCGCAGCCGCCGCCAAGGGCAAACCCGTTTACCGCGGCGATCACCGGGATCGGGAAGGTTTCGATTTTTCTGAAAACAGCGTTGCCCTTTGCGCTGAAGGCTTCCCCTTCCGCCCGTGTTTTGCTGCTCATTTCGGCGATATCCGCTCCGGCGACAAAGGACTTCTGTCCGGCGCCGGTAACGATCAGACATCTGGTGGTATCGATGGAAACACCGTCCAACACAGCCTCAAGATCGGTCAGGACCTCGCTGTTCAGGGCGTTCAGCGCCTTTTCGCGGTCAATGGTAATGATCCCGACAAAATCCTTTTGCTCGTATTTTACGTAACTCATAATTCAATACCCTTCTTTCTGCAGTTGCAGTTTATTAATTATTCGTCATCGCCCATTTTTACGATTGTGGAAACGCCCATGCCGCCGCCTACGCAGAGTGTGGCAAGGCCGTACTTGGATTTTCTGCGCTGCATTTCATACAGAAGGGTAACAAGGATTCTGCATCCGGAGCATCCGACCGGATGTCCTAGGGCAATTGCTCCACCGTTGACATTTACTTTATCCATGTTTAGTTTAAGGTCATGCACAACCGCCAAAGACTGCGCGGCAAAAGCTTCGTTTGCTTCAATCAGATCCATATCGTCCACTGTCATGCCTGCCTTCTCCATGGCCTTGCGGGTGCTGTAGATCGGGCCGAGGCCCATGACGGAAGGATCCACACCGGCGGAAGCACCGGCAATCCAGGTTGCCATCGGTTTTATGCCGAGCTCTTTTGCTTTTTCTTCGCTCATCAGGACGATAGCGGCAGCACCGTCGTTGATGCCGGAAGCGTTTGCGGCGGTAACGGAACCATCCTTCTTAAATGCAGGCTTCAGCTTGGAAATAGCTTCTGCCGTAACGCCCGCACGGGGTCCCTCGTCTTTCGCAAACAGAACAGTTTCTTTTTTAACTTTAACCGGAACGGGAACGATTTCTTCGTCAAATCTACCTTCCGCCTGTGCTTTTTCGCATTTCTGCTGGCTAAACGCGGCAAATTCGTCCTGCATTTCACGGGTAATTCCATACTGCTCCGCAACATTTTCAGCAGTGATGCCCATGTGGTAGTGGTTGAAGGTATCTTCCAGACCGTCGTGGATCATGGAGTCAAGCAGTTCGCCGTTGTTCATGCGATAGCCGAAACGGGCATTCTTCAGAAGATACGGAGCGCCGGACATACTTTCCATACCGCCGGCCACGATGATATCAGCCTCGCCGGTTTCAATCAGCGCGGCGGCAACGTTGACGGTTTTCAGAGCGGAACCGCAGAGATTGTTGAGGGTGAACGCCGGAACAGTTACCGGAATACCTGCATAAACAGCGGACTGACGGGCGACGTTCTGGCCAAGACCGGCCTGATACACACAGCCCATAATGACTTCGTCAACCTGCTCTGGCGCTACGTTTGCACGCTTCAAAGCCTCTTTAATAACGATGGTACCGAGGGTTGGGGTCGGAACGTTGGCAAGGGCACCGCCCATCTTGCCGATGGCTGTACGGCACGCGCCTGCTAAAACAACTTTTCTTGACATAAAATTTTTTCCTCCATTCATGTTTTTGCAATTCATCCAATTGCGAAGCATCATGTTCTTCAATTTGCAATACTTTACTGAACGCGGGTATATGTTAAATATATCACAATATCCTTTGATTTGCAATACAATTAAAATGAATATCTCAAAAACTGTTGAAAAATTATCAAAAATTGTCACATAAATAGAAGAGTCATATTAAAAAAAACAGTAAAATTCTATAAATAAAACCAAAAAACCCGGCTTAGTGAGCCGGATTTCTTTTGTGATTATGAAGGACGATATCAGGATCGCTGCATATTTACGAAAACCCACGTCCGGTCTTTGCTCCGAAGCCAGCATGAAGGCACAGGAAGATCTTTGATTTATCGAACAAACCCAAGAAAGTCCTCCATAAAAGCCTTCACTGCCGACTTTGGCGTAGCCCAGGAAGTAACCAAGCGAATCGCTGAAGCGGATGCATCGGTTTTTTCCCAAAATTCAAAGCCGTACTTTTCCCCGAGCTTTTCAATGAGAGCATCCGGAAGAATCGGGAAAATCTGATTGGTCGGAGACGGGGACAGAAATGGAAATCCCGCTCCGGCGATCCCTTTCCGAAGGAAATCCGCCATTTCGTTTGCGTGCTTCGCCAGATCAAAATATAAATGATCCCGGAACAGTTCTTCAAACTGGACGCCCAGAACCATCCCCTTGGCGGCAACGGCCCCCCTCTGCTTCTGCATATAGCGGAAATCTTCTTTCAGCTCCGGGTTGCAGATCACAAGCGCTTCTCCCAGTAAGGCGGCGTTTTTAGTACCTCCAATATAAAATGCGTCCGTAAGATCGGCCAGATCCCGCAGGGTCAGGTCGTTTTCGCCGCAGGTGAGCGCCGAGGCCAGCCGCGCGCCGTCCAGATACAAATAAAGCTGATTGGCTCTGCAGAATTCGCTTAACGCGGAAAGGGAAGCCTTGGTGTAAACCGTTCCGATTTCGGTTGAATCGGATACATAGACCAGTTTCGGGCGGACCATATGCTCATCCGTATGTCCGTCCAGTACCTCCCGAACCATCTCGGGAGTCAGCGTTCCATCCTCTGTAGGTACCGTTAACACCTTATGTCCCGTAGCCTCTATGGCCCCGGTTTCATGTACGTTGATATGCCCTGTTTCGGCAGCTACGGCGGCCTGATATGGGCGTAAAAACGCTGAAACCGCCGTCAGATTTGTCTGAGTCCCGCCTTCCAGAAAATGCACCGTAACATCGTCGCGTCCAATGCGCTGCCGAATCAGTTCAGCCGCGTGCAGGCTGTGGCGGTCATTTCCGTATACGGCGTTCTGCTCCAGGCTTGCTATTGCGAGCGCCTCCAAAATTCTTGGATGGGCACCTTCACTGTAGTCATTACGAAAACTGTACATTCCTAATTCCTCCGGCATCAATGATGATTTTCTATATAACGTTTGATTTCCTGATGTAATCCCCGAACGGTACCCTGTACAAGCTCTTTGGAACCTCCGCCCCTTCCGTTGAACGCTTGATTCAGTTCCTTTCCAAACGCGCGGACATCTTCCTTTGCGCTGCCCACTGCATACTGATATCCGGCAGCATCGTCTCCCGAAAGGACGGCGGCAACTCCGGAACAGCGGTCACACAACAGCAGACAAAAGACACGAAGGTCCGCCGGTGCAAGCTCCGGCTCAAACAAACAAATATTTTCTGTCCCCTCCGGTACCTGATCGCATTTGGAAGCAAAAATCTGATTTTTCAGGGAAGTCAGCTGCTGTTTCAAAGCGCTGGTTTCTTCCAGCAGATGCTCCACCGCTTCTTTTATTTTTTCCGGCTTCGCGGACAGCAGCGCCGAAACGGCACCGACACTGCCTGTTTTTTCATTGTAATCATCCACCGCTTTCTTGCCGCATAAAAGGCCGACACGCGTGCCGCCTTTATAGCGCTGGGCGGATATCAGCTTAACGATCCCGATCTCCCCGGTTTTTGCGACATGCGTACCGCAGCAGGCACAGACGTCGTACCCGGGGATGGTAACAATGCGCACTTCCCCCGTCAACTCTTTCTTGCTCCGGTAGGAAAGCGCAGAAAGCGCCTGTGCGTCGGGATAAGACGTTTCAATGGAAACATTCCGGTAAATCGCTTCGTTCGCCAAAGCTTCAACCAATGAAAGATCCTCCTGACTGAGCTCTCCGTTAAAATCGACGGTTATCGCCTTGGACCCCATGTGAAAACCGACGTTGTCGAGACCGAAAAGGCGGTTTACAATTCCCGAAACGATGTGTTCCCCCGAATGCTGCTGCATCAGCGTAAACCGGTGCGGCCAGTTGATTCCCCCGGTTACTGCAGAGCCCACGGGAAGCGGTCTGTCCGTCGTATGAACGATCCGGCCGTCCTGCTCATGTACATCCAGAACATTGACCGTGTTCAGTACCCCGATATCCGCGGGCTGTCCACCACCCTCCGGATAAAACAGCGTCCTGTCCAGCACAACGGCGTAATGCTCTTTCTGCTTTTCACAGCGGAGAACCTTTGCACGGAAGGTTCTGAAATACGTATTTTTATAATATAATTTTTCCGTTCCCTGATTCATTCCATTTCCAGCTTTCCTAAAAACTTTCACAATCATTTATTCCCGTCGGTTCCCGCCCGACTGGCAGACCGGAGGGGCATAAAACTCTTTGCGGTTATTATAGCACAGAATTGAAAAAGGGCCAACAGCTTACGCCGCGGCCCTGACAAAATTATCCCAAAGTACAAAACAAATCCTAATCGTTCAGAGAATTCTGAGAATTGACAGAAACGAAACGGTCTCTCCAGACACACCATCCGGTTACGGCGGCAATCACAATGGCTCCGCCCATAAAAGCGAATTTTCCGGGCCGCTCTCCGTCAAAAAGAAAGACCCAAAGAGGATTCAGCAGCGGTTCAATCGCGCCGACCAAAGAGCATGCAAGCGGCGGACAGTCCTTCACCGCAAGTCCGTACAGGATATAAGGAATACCAAGCTGTATGACGCCCAATGCCAGAATACTGATTACCGCAGTGGAAGAAACGGGAGTCGAAAAGAAAAAAATCATGGGAACTCCGATCACTGCGGTAAGCAGATGGCCAAAAAGGATGCCGCTCATACGCGAATCGTCATCCGTACGCCCGGTAATCACATACATTCCCGCCATAAACAGTCCGGCGAGGATTGCAAGGCAATTGCCAATCAGCTTGCCGGCGCCAAGCTTATCAAAGAAAAACAGAGATATTCCAAACAGCGTTACCACTACGGTAATAAGATCCATCCTGTGGAAATGCTGATGGAAAACCAGCGCGGAAATAATCAATATAAAGACAGGCGAGGTAAACTGCAGCACAATGGAGTTGGCGGCCGTGGTCATTTTATTGGCGGAAACAAAGGCAAAAAACGTTGCCGCAATACAAACGCCGCTCTGAAAGGAGGACAAATTCAGCTGAATCCGGCGCCCGGTCATACGCATAAATAACAATACCACGGCTACTGCAATCAGGCTGCGAAATCCCGCGATAACCATTGCATTCCACGGAACCAGTTTGATAAAAATACCAGCAATGCTCCACAGACCGGCACAGACGGCCATAAGCCCGACGGAACGCCTTTGGGAAGAAGACGAAGCCATTCTTACATATCCTCTTACTATCTGAATTTTTTATTCAGCGCGTCAAGGCAAGCCCCGCGCCTTACACACACCTCAATATAATACTTGAACTGCAATAAAATTGCAATAAAAAACGACAAAAATGATGGCGCCTAATTGTCACTTTAAAAGGTTTCATCATGAAAATTATCAAAATACACAATATTAAAGCGAAAAAACCGTCTATTTTAATCTGTATTTACAT
>UREO01000192.1 GCA_900546895.1 uncultured Oscillospiraceae bacterium | reverse complement strand
GGCGCAGTTTAAGATAAACCGCGCCTTAGGGTTTCCTATATCATACGGTAGCTTTCCCGGCCGGAGCGAAATCATACACAGCACGATGAAGAGGGGCATTCTTTTCTTGAGGATTTATTGAATATGGAGGTATAAAATGAAAAATTTCTCTGTCGTAAAAAAACTCACTGTCAGTTTCACCGCTATTATTCTGTTGTTTGGTATTTTGATTGCGAGCGTCGTGGCAATTGGGATACGGCCCATTTCGAATAACTTCAGCGGGTTTTACAAAGGCCCGTATCAAACGGTATATACAACGGAGCAGCTCAATAAATCACTGAATGCTCTGGAAAAATATATGCTTATGATGATCACGGCGGATGATACTCAAAAATCAGAGGAGTATAAGCAGAATTTCACAGACCGCAGCACGGAAATCAGTGAAGAAATTGCTTTCCTGCAAAAAAACCTGACGCTGCAGGCCAACAAGGATAAGCTGAATCAGATCGTGGCCAATTCCAACGCCGCCAAAGAGCTTAAAGCAAAATTGCTGGATTACTCCGCAAAAGGCGACTTAGAGAATGCGCGGAAGCTGTATTTTTCCGACTATGTGGCGTCGGCAGATGCTTCCAGAAAAATCTCCGATGAAATAAACGCTTCGGCAAAAGAGGTTGCTTCCCAATATTACGATGGAGCCCGTCAGTCGGAAACAAAAGCATATGTCATCATTATCATTTTAATGCTTATGATTCTTGCCTGCGCCATTCCTCTAAGTATTTATATTATCAAAAGTATTACAAAACCGGTCAAGGAAGTGGAAGGCGCCATGAAAAGGCTTTCCATCGGCGACCTCAGCGCCGATGTGAAATACACTTCAAAGGATGAGCTCGGCGGATTGGCCGACAGTGTACGCGCAATGGTTGCGGAGCTAAAAGGATATGTCGGCAATATCGCTTATGTTACGGACGAAATTTCCAAAGGGAATCTGGCGGTATCGGTTGATATCGACTATCAGAATGATTTTGCCCCGATTAAGCAGTCGATGGAAAAAATCGTCACATCTCTGAACGACACGCTATCGCAGATCAGCGCTTCCTCCCAGCAGGTAGCCGCAGGCTCCGAGCAAATGTCCTCCGGGGCCCAGGAACTTGCACAGGGAGCCACAGAGCAGGCAAGCTCTTCGGAGGAATTGGCGGCTTCCATTACGGAAATGTCGCAGCGCGTTCAGGAGAACGCGAGCCATTCTCAGCAGGCCAGCGCCGATATGAGCGAGACGATTCGGGAAATACAGCAGGGCGACACACAGATGAAAAAGCTGGTCAATGCAATGGACGAGATTGCAAGTACCTCCAGCGAGATTGAAAAAATCATAAAGGCCATCGATGATATTGCTTTTCAGACCAATATTCTTTCGCTCAATGCCGCCGTGGAAGCGGCTCGCGCCGGTTCAGCCGGAAAGGGATTTGCCGTTGTTGCCGATGAGGTGCGAAATCTGGCAGGTAAAAGCGCCGCGGCAGCCAAAAACACGACAGCTCTCATTCAATCTACCCTTACGGCAATAGGGACAGGCGGCAAAATGGTAACAGAAACTGAAAACGCCTTATCCCGAATATCCTCGAAAGCGGAATCGGTTGCAAAGCTGGTGGATGAAATCGCGGAGGCTTCCAGCTTTCAGGCAGGTTCCGTTGAGCAGATTAATATTGGCATCAACCAGATTTCCAGCGTGATCCAGACAAACTCCGCCACAGCCGAAGAAAGCTCGGCCTCCAGCGAGGAGCTTTCCGCTCAGGCGGAGATGCTGCAAACACTGGTGTCGCATTTCAAATTGCTCAATGAGGCGGCCATCCGTTCAAATCATCAAAAAGGAGATGAAAAGTACATCTAAAATACAGAATACATAATGCGGTTCTTTTTGGGAGGCGAAATATGGCGAATGCTTTAAATTCAATGAACTCTGTTGCGGAGATCCTTGAAATCCTCCCGGCAGAGGAAACACAGCACATGCTTCGCGTTGGTGCGTTGGTGGATCAATTCACGAAGAAACTTCCGTTTTATGATTTTGGGAATGGGCGCGTCGAAGAATACAAGTATTTCGGAAGCGCCGCTTTTTATCATGACATCGGCAAAGCGTGGATTCCCCGGAGCATACTGACAAAACCGGACAGATTAACAGAGCAGGAAATGCTCTTAATCCAAAGGCATCCGGTGTTTGCCCAAAGGCTATTTGACCAGATCGAACATGGTTTCATTTCCGGAATTCCGGAATATTTATTTCAGCTAGCGATGGATTCTGCAATGTATCATCACGAATGGTGGAATGGGAACGGCTATCCCTACGGGATCAGGCAGTATGGAATTCCGTTGATTGCCAGAATCACATCGATCTGTGACGCTTATGACGCCATGACCAGCAACAGAGTATACCGAAAAGGCCACTCACAAGAAGACGCCTGTCAGGAACTGATGAGATGCGCGGGAACCCAGTTTGACCCGCAGCTTGTCGGGCTTTTTTTTGACAGTTGAAATTGACTCAGCCTTTTCAATTGCTTTCGTATCTGTAAATTATCCTACGGGCCAGTTTTTCATACCGATCCCCATTCATTACGGAAAGCAAATTAGGGAGGTATCATGGAACGGAAATCTGACCTTTTACAAAAGGATACTCTTTTTTACACTCTGTTTGACTCTGTTTGAAAACAGCAGAATCGGGCAGGTCATTCTGGATGATCAATGCCGTCTTATATTTGTCAACAGACGAATGTATGAATTTTTTGATCTGAAACCCGACCAAGAAGCAAACCTTTCATTCGGCCAAGTTTTTCATTGCAGCAGCTTCGGAGCAAGCTGCGCTGAATGCGCGAAAGGCGGAGACGGCCAATGTGATCTGATGCATGCGGTAAAAATCATTCAGAAAGGTGGAATGATTGATAATAACACCATGCAGTTTTCGTTTAACCGGGAAAACAGTGAGGAAATAAAATGGTTTCAATTGAACGGCGCTTCCGTTTCCTATGACAACCATACCTATATCCTGCTGATTTTTGGCGATATCACAGATATGAAACAAAGAGAAAAGCGTCTGAAAGAACTTTTATCTCTGGATATTCCTACCGGAACAATGAATAAGTACGGACTGGTAAAATCAATTAAGCGGCGAGTCCGGGCAGGCAATAATCAGCATTACAGCCTGTGCATGATCGACTTTGATAATTTTAAACAGCTCAACGATCAATACGGACACTTGTTTGGAGATAAGGTGTTGGAAAAGTTTTCTGATATTGCACACCGTCACATAAGGAAAGGGGACGTTCTCGGACGGTACGGCGGAGAAGAATTTGTGTTCCTTTTCGATGGTATTGATGAAACACAGTCCTTTCAGATTCTAAAACGCATTCACTGGGAATTAACAAAATATTTTTCTAAAATAGCAAGGCAGGCGGTAACTTTCAGCGCCGGGATTGTTACTGTAGACAGCGGTTCTCAGAGCATGTCTTACAAGGCGCTGGTAGGACAGGCCGACAGTCTGCTGTATGAAGCGAAGGGGCTGGGGCGCTCCAGAGCAATGAGCCGCCAAGGAGAGTGGCTATTTACAAAGTAGAGATGGATTAACCGTATACGGTCCCTGACTCATTATTCAATGCGAAAACCCGAGTCTTCTGTTGGGAGAAGTTCAGGACACCAATTCAAGGGCTGCCCCGGCCTTATTGCTGTTTTTACCGCCTGCCGTTTATTACGAACGCCCCTGTCCCGAGGTCCATGGCAAAAAATTATCCCCGCCGGTCTATTGGCTGACGGGGAATTTTTTTTATTTCCAGAATGTCTATAAAAAAGATTACAAAAAGATTACAATTGTTAACGAAATGTTTGCATTTTTATGATTTAATAGGATAGAAACCAACCGGATCAGGCTACGGATTAATTGCAGATTAAGGGGGTTGCTTTTTTGTCGTTCATCTCGCTGGAATTTTTTCTGTTCTTCTCTGTTTCGACAGTGATATATTTTGTCCTCCCCCACAAATTCCGATGGATTTGGCTGCTTGCAGCCAGTTGTTTTTTTTACCTGTGCTATAATCCGTGGTACGCCATCTTTCTGGGCGTTTCCACGCTGGTCACCTACACGAGCGGGCTGCTGATCGGAAAATCCGGACGGCTGGCGGATCCCGGCAAAGCAGCGCGGCAGAAAAAAATCTGGGTTGCTCTGAGCTTTTGTATCAATATCGGTATTTTATCCGTCTTCAAATATCTGAACCTGTTCAGCGAGATCGGCGCGGGCATCCTTTCCCTGACGGGTGTTTCCACAGCCGCGGCGCATTTCGACCTGCTGCTGCCGGTGGGAATCTCCTTCTATACCTTTCAGGCACTGAGTTACACTGTGGACGTTTACCGGGGGGACGTTCCGCCGGAGCGGAATTTTGGAAAATACGCGCTCTTCGTTTCCTTCTTCCCACAGGTCACTTCCGGTCCGATTGAGAAATCGAAGAACTTTCTCCCTCAGCTTGACGAGGTACATATCTTTGATTACGACCGGGCCAGAAGAGGTGTCCTGCTGATGCTGTGGGGCTATTTTCAGAAAATGGTCGTCGCGGACCGGCTCGGGGTTCTGGTTGATACGGTATACGGAGACCAGGCTCAGTACTACGGACTCGCCTCCATCGTTGCCGTCGTCTTTTACGCGTTCCAAATCTACTGCGATTTTGCCGGCTATACCAATATTGCCATCGGAGCGGCGGAAGTGATGGGCTTCCGGCTGACCACCAATTTCGACCGGCCGTATTTTTCAAGATCGATTCAGGAATTTTGGCGGCGCTGGCATGTTTCGCTGGGCTCCTGGTTCAAGGATTACCTGTATTTTCCGCTCGGCGGGAGCCGGTGCTCCGCGTTCCGCCGCTGCCTGAATCTGATGATCGTGTTTGTGGTCTGCGGCCTCTGGCACGGGGATTCGGTCAATTTCCTGATCTGGGGCGCCCTGCACGGGCTATATCAGGTAGCGGGGCTGCTGTCGAAGCGGTTGAGGAAAAATGTCCGGGACCGTCTGGGAATCGACGAGAGTTCCGTCTGGTACCGGGCTTTGCAGACCGCCGTCACCTTTTTGCTGGTCAGCTTTGCATGGATCTTTTTCCGTGCGGAAACGCTGCCCGACGCGGCCGCGATGATCGGGAATCTGTTCCGCTTCAATCCGGCATCCCTGTGGGACGGCTCTCTTTTCAGCCTCGGCCTTACGCTGCCGGAATTTCTGGCCGCGGTGCTCGGAATTCTCGTCGTGGCTGCGGTGGACTTCATAAAAAGAAGATGGGACCTGCGCAGCGTCGTGTTGGGCAGCAATGCCGCGGTGCGGTGGTCAGTGTATCTGACTGCCGCCCTGATGCTGGCCGTCTTCGGCACTTATGGGTCGGGATACAACGCTCAGCAGTTTATTTATACCAAGTTTTAGGCCCGTTCGCAAATCAGGAGTCTGGTTCCGAATGAATTTACGTCTGACTGTATCAAAAATGCCCGGCATACAGGCAGGCTGAACCTGCATGCACGTTTCGCACATTGCTTTCTTTGAAGCGTATTGAAAGCGAGATACAGAAAACAGGCCATCATTGTGGACGCCGTAGGCGGATAAGGCTCTTTGTGTCTGAAAATCCGCCGATTTCAATTTGCGAATAAATCCGAGTGGAGGAAACGAATGCGTAAAAAAATCATTGGAAAAAGTCTGCTTTTTATCGCCTTGCTGGTTGTTCTTCTCGCCGCGCTCAGCCCAATCTTCGTTTACAAGACGGAGCACCGGGCAAAGCTGGAAGAGGGTCTGTACCTGTCCGACGACCAGTATGACGTTGTTTTTATGGGTTCCAGCCATATGAACGGCGGGCTGGACCCAAACGTCATCTGGAATCAGCAGGGCATTTCCAGCTTTAATTATGCGACGGGCGGGCAGTCGCTTGATGTGACTTACTACTTATTAAAAGAAGTCTTGAAAACGCACAAGAGTCCTCTTGTCGTTGTGGATTTATTTTATCTTGGCATGACAACCCAATACGGGGAATCCGGGTTAATCAGCAACACGGTGGACAATATGCGATTTTCAAAAAATAAACTGGAGACTATCTGGAAC
>UREO01000191.1 GCA_900546895.1 uncultured Oscillospiraceae bacterium | reverse complement strand
TATGTTATAATTAGTGATATAACACTAATTATGCAAAGGAGTGCATTTATATGCCGGACTATCGAAAAATGTATTTTGAACTCGCGGCGAAGGTGGAGGATGCTGTCGAACTGCTTGTGAAAGCGCAGCAAAAAGGGGAGAATGACTATATAGAAAGGAAACCAACGATAACGGAATTAAAAATCCGTGAAGTTTCGGAGAAAACCGATCTGCATCAATAAAAGAGGGACGGCGGCTTTCAGCCGTCGCCCCTTCTGGTTTTGCCGGTATATTATTCTTTCGGGTTGCTGACCGTGCCGATAAAGACGGGCAGCTTTGCCTGTGTATCCACAATCGCATAGAGGAACGGGCGGTCGAACACAACCTCCTTTTGTTCCTGTGCGGGTGCCGCGCTTGTCGCGGCCATAGAAATCGAAGTGGCTGCGCCGGCCTTGGCCCCCAGCTCATCCACCTGAATGAAGGTCTTGTGCAGCACATCGCTGATAAACAGCGGCCCTTCCGGGGAACTGCCCATGGAGCGGAAATCGGCCCGGTCGGCGTCAAAGGCGTCCGTCAGCCCGAGCGCTTTCAGCGGGTCGTTCAGACCAATTGAAAATTCATATTTAAATTTTGGAAGGAAAGATTCCGCCCGTTCTTCTCCGGTGGAATCGAGCAGAGCAGCGAACGATTCCCCCGTCATCTGCGCGATATATTCGTCCAGCCCGACGCCTTCCTTCGGCAGAATCGCCATGAGGGCAAAGCGGTCGTCCTTAAAGGGTTTCAGAATCCCGTCGGATTTTCCGTCGTGCAGATAGATTTCTTCGGAATTCATAAACGGTACGGTTACCTTCCCGCCCGGGGCCTGGAATTCCCTGTCTTTGACCTGATAGTCTTTGTAGGCGATCTGCCAGTCCGACTCGAAATAGAGCGCGTTGATCAGATACATCATGGTATTTGGTTCGATTTTATCCACCATCTTATCGATTTTTCCATCGGTGTTTTCTTTGACCCAGCCGTTGATTTTATTGACCGTGGAGCGTTTGGTAAAATCGAGCTGAAACGCGCCCGCGCCGAAATAATCGGCGTTTTTCTGAAGGAAGCCCTTTTCTACCGTCAGATTCTTGTCGCGGTACCAGATGGAATTGGCAAGCTGCAGCTTGCCGTCCGTAATGGATTTCAGCTGGTTTGCAAGAAGGGACTCGTTTCGGTTGAGCTCCGTGACGTCCATTCCCCCGCCCAGCAGCTTTTCAAACTGGGTCAGCGTTTCGCCGCCCGCGCCGTTGGCCGTCATGCCGAGCGCAAGGGAGACCGAAACCGGTGACACGAGGGAATTCTGATCCTTTATCAGAGATTTCTGGAACAGCTTTACGGAAAAATCCTGCTGGCTGCGGATAAAGTTTTCGCTCACGCTGCCTTTCACATTGATTTGATTCGCCGAAACGCCATTCATCAGGTTTTCAGAGGCGCTTACCGTATTAAGCGGGAACAACACGCCGCTGAAAAACAGCCCGCAGACCAGAACAACCGCAATTACGGGAACCATCACCAGCCGCAGCGGCTTTCTTTTCTTTTCCGGCTCTCTGTCCGCCGGAAGATTTTTCAACAGTTCCACTGTTTTTTGTTGAAAATCTTCCGGCGCCTTTATTTCATTCAGTTCGGAAATATATTTGTCCTTATTCATCGTCAAAACCTCCCGTCAGCGATTTTTTCAGCTGCTTTCTTGCCCGGTGCAGCCAGGAGGAAACCGTATTTTCCTTCTGCTGCAAAATGGACGCAATTTCAGTCACGCTCATGTCCTCGTAATAATGCAGATAAATCACATTCCTGAATTTCGAGTCAAGCCGCATGACCGCGTCCAGAACCTCTCCGTTCCCGTCTCGGGACGGGAGGGTATCCTCCAGAACGGCCCTTCTCCGAAACCACGAGGATTTCAGATAATCCTTGCACAGGTTGATCGTTACCCGGATGATCCATGCCTTTTCATGCTCGGTGCTTGTAAAGTCCGGGCCGAGCGTAAAGAGCCGCAGAAAGACCTCCTGTGCAATGTCTTCCGCTTCCGCTCTGCTTTTGACATTCTGGAACGCGATGCGCACGACCATGTCGGAATAGCGGGTAAGGCACGACTGAATCCTGCTGTCCGCGTCGATTACTGTTTTCACCTTTTCGCCTCCTTCAAATATAATACGATTTAAAAAGCTCCCGGCTTGCACCTTGCCGAAACATTAAAAAAAATATTTTCGGCGTTGAAAAAAGTACTTGCGCAAGCTCTCCCATGCAACATAAGTCTATAAAATTGAGTATATTGTCCTTGCAAACATCCGATGATTGGAATAAAATATAGTCAGATATTGCATAATAATCATTTTCGTCCTCATCAAAAAGATACAGGGGGTAACAAAATGCTGTCCGCAAAAGTAAAAGAATGGATTACTCAGGGAAAACTGGATGAAAACCTGTCCTATTTATATGTCTGCGGTTACGAAAAAGTGGCGGATTACCGAAAAAGGCTGCTGCTTGCGGTCGAAAATTTTGAAAAGCTGTTCGGCGAGGGACGGGATATCCATATTTTCAGCGCGCCCGGCAGAACGGAGGTGGGCGGCAACCACACCGACCACCAAAGGGGCCGCGTACTTGCCGCGAGCGTAAATCTCGACGTGATCGCGGTAGTTTCCGCCGGCAGCAGCGGCCGGGTGCGGGTAAAATCCGAAGGCTACCCCATGGATGATTTAAACGCAAAGGAACTGGATATTAAAGAAAGCGAGCGCAACCAATCCGTTTCGCTCATCCGCGGAATTTTGAGCCGCTTCTCCCGGCTCGGCCACACCGTCGGCGGATTCGACGCCTACACCACCTCCAACGTGCTCGCCGGTTCCGGGCTTTCTTCCTCCGCGGCTTTCGAGGTGCTGATCGGCACCGTTGTCAACGATCTGTTCTGCGGCGGCAGGGAAAGCGCGCTGAAAATCGCGCAGATCGGCCAGTACGCGGAAAATAAATATTTTGGAAAGCCCTGCGGGCTGATGGACCAGGCGGCCAGCTCGGTCGGCGGGTTCGTCACCATCGATTTCAGGGACGCCGAGGCGCCCAAGGTCGAACAGGTCCATTTTGACTTTTCAAAATGCGGCTACGCCCTGTGCATCATCGACACCAAGGGCAGCCACTCCGACCTGACGCCGGACTACGCGGCCGTTCCCGCCGAAATGCGGAAGGTGGCGGCGTTCTTCGGCAAAGAAGTGCTGTCCGAGGTGGACGAGGAAATGTTTTATCAGAATATTCCCGAATTGCGGGAAAAGACGGGCGACCGTGCTGTGCTGCGCGCCATCCATTTCTTCTCCGACAACGCGAGGGTTTTGAAAGAGGTCGCGGCTTTAAAGGACAACGACTTCGGCACGTTCAAGCAGCAGATCATTGAAAGCGGCTATTCCTCTTATATGTACCTGCAGAACGTCTTTTCTCCGGCGCACGTGCAGGAGCAGGGCATGTCCCTGACGCTGGCGCTCTGCCAGAAATTTTTAGCCGGAAAAGGCGGCGCGTACCGCGTGCACGGCGGCGGCTTTGCGGGGACGGTACAGACGTTTGTCCCGCAGGATTTTCTTGGCGAATTCGTGGAGAAAATGGAAGCTGTGCTTGGAAAAGGCAGCTGCCACACCCTGTCCATCCGGCCGGTCGGCGGCACGAAGATGATATAAAAAATTCAGGAGGCTTTTTTCATGGCTGAGTTAAGATGGCATCCTTTGATAAAGGATTGGATTATGATCGCTTCCAACAGGCAGAACCGTCCGCAGATGCCAAAGGACTACTGCCCGTTCTGCCCGAGCTTCGGCAATGTGCCGGACTACGACGTAATGAAATACGACAACGATTTTCCCGCTCTTTCACAGAATCCGCCGGAGCCGGACGGCGTTGCGACCGATTTCTTTAAAGTCCGGCCCAGCTACGGAAAGTGCGAAGTGATCTTATACTCGCCCAACCATACGGCAACCTTGCCGGAGCTTTCCGACAGCCATATGAAAAAGCTGGTGGATTTATGGTGCGAGCGCTTCGACGCGCTGCGCGCCGACGAAAAAATCAAATATGTGTTTCCGTTTGAAAACCGAGGGGAAGCGGTGGGCGTAACCATGCCGCATCCACACGGCCAGATTTACGGCTACCCGTTTCTGCCAAAAAAGTTGGAACTTGAAACCAACGCGGCAAAAGAGTATTATGAAGAAAGGCACGAGTGTCTGTTCTGCGACATGCTCAAAAACGAGCGGAAAGAGGATCGGCGGATCATCTTCCACAACGAGCATTTTACGGTTTTCCTTCCGTTCTACAGCGAGTATCCCTACGGCGTATACATTGTATCAAACCGTCACACGGAATATATGACGAATTTTACCGGAGAAGAAAGGGTGTCCCTCGGCCTGACCATTCGCGACACCGTCGGGATGCTGGACAGCCTGTTCCATTACCGGTTCCCGTATATGATGTGTATGCACAACGCTCCCGTCAACATGGGGGATTATTCAAAGGACTTCCATTTTCACATTGAGTTCTTCCCGCCGATGAGGAGCGCGGAAAAGCAGAAATTCAACGCTTCCAGCGAAACAGGCGCCTGGGCCTGCTGCAACCCGACCTGCCCCGAGGAGACCGCACAGGAGCTTCGCGAGGCATACAAACGTTATAAGGAGAATCAAAAATGAGAGTATTGGTTACCGGCGGTGCGGGGTACATCGGTTCCCACACCTGCATTGAGCTTTTAAACAGCGGATACGAAATCGTGGTAATGGATAATTACTGCAACTCCTCCCCCGACGTTTTGAAGATCGTGGAAAAGCTTACCGGCAAGACCTTTCCCATCTACGAATGCGACATGCTGGACTATGACGGGTTTGAAAAAATCTTTAAGGAAAACAAAATAGACGCGGTTATCCATTTTGCCGGACTCAAGGCGGTCGGCGAATCGGTCGGCAAGCCGCTGGAATATTACCACAACAATCTGGTGGGCACCATCAACCTGCTCCGCCTAATGAAGCAGCACGGGGTTTATCAATTGGTGTTCAGTTCCTCCGCCACGGTATACGGCATGAACAATACCGCGCCGTTTAAAGAGGATATGCCGCTTTCCACCACCAATCCTTACGGCACGACCAAGCTGATGATCGAAAGCATTTTAAAGGATCTCTGCTTTGCCGATAAAAGCTGGAAGGTTGCGCTTCTTCGCTACTTCAACCCGATCGGAGCGCACCAAAGCGGCCTGATCGGCGAAAACCCGAACGGAATCCCGAACAACCTGATGCCGTACATCATGAAGGTGGCGGTCGGCCAGCTTCCCTGCCTGAGCGTTTACGGCGATGATTACCCGACGCCGGACGGCACCGGCGTGCGCGACTACATCCACGTCTGCGACCTTGCCGTCGGACATCTGAAGGCGCTGGAGAAGCTGCCGCAGATCGACGGAGCGCAGGCCTACAACCTCGGCACCGGCAAGGGCAGCAGCGTACTCGACGTGGTCCACGCGTTTGAAAAGGCAAGCGGCAAAACGGTCGCTTATAAAATTGCCCCGCGCAGAGCGGGAGATATCGCCGAGTGCTACGCGGACGTGTCCAAAGCGAAAAACGAGCTCGGCTGGGAGGCTGAATACGGCCTTGACGAGATGTGCCGCGACAGCTGGAATTTCATCAAAAACAAATAGGTCCCGAATTCAACAGCGCCGGAGGAGTAACCGCTCTCCGGCGCTATTTTTTATGAAACTCCCTCCAATTGCTCCTGCCTCCCTCTAAGAGGGAAGCTGGCAGGCGTAGCCTGACTGAGGGAGTTTAACCCCTCTTTTCCGTACCCCCGTCAATGAAAAACAGAATGGTGCCCTATCTCGTAGAGACACTTTGAGGATATCTGGGGGTGCAGGGGGATTTTATGGAGGACCTGCCGGTCCGGGAAGCGCCTACGGCGATGCTTCCAGTCAGCCTACGTTAAATCGTAAGCGGAATGCTCCGAAACTCCCTCCGTCGCGCCGGGCGCGGCACCTCCCTCACGGAGGGAGGCAGGGGTTCTTCTTTAGGCTCCCTCTTTGAGGGCTGTCTCTTATACACATCTCCGAGCCCACGAGACATGCGCAGATCTCG
>UREO01000190.1 GCA_900546895.1 uncultured Oscillospiraceae bacterium | reverse complement strand
ACACCATTCCCACGGAAGCGGTGCGGTTTGAAAAGGAAACGGGACTTTCCAGCATGGCGGTCGGCGTCGGCACAGCACACGGCGTCTATAAAACGACGCCTGTTCTGAACACGGAGCTGATCAGCGAGCTGAAAGGTTTGCTCACCGTTCCGATGGTCCTGCACGGAGCTTCGGGCCTTTCGGACGAAGCGATTCAGGAATGTGTGCGCCGCGGAATGTGCAAGGTGAATTTTGCAACGGAGCTTCGGATCGCGTACAGCAACGGCGTAAAAGAGACGCTGAAGGAAAAGCCGGACGTTTTCGATCCCAAAGCCTACGGCAAAGTGGCACGCGAGCGCGTTAAAGACCTCGTAAAGAACCGTATACGCGTGTGCGGCTGCGACGGCAAAGCGTAGACAGAGGTAAAAAGCTATGAAAGATGTGCTTCTGGGAATCGATATCGGAACATCCTCCTGTAAGGCGGTTGCCTTTTCAGAAAACGGGAAAGTTCTCGCCCAAGTGAATAAAAGCTATTCTGTCTATTACCCTAGGAAAGGCTGGGCGGAACAGAATCCGGACGATTGGTGGGAAGCTGTCCAAGCCGCTGTCCGGGAGCTGCTCCAAAAGGGCATAAGCGCCGGTAATATCCGGGGAATTGGAATAGACGGACAAAGCTGGAGCGCTATTGCCGTTGACCGGCACGGCAGAGTGCTGTGCAATACGCCCATCTGGATGGACACGCGTTCGCAGAAGATCTGCGCGGATTTAAAGGCCCGTTTCGGCGAAGACCGCCTGTTCCGCAAAAACGGAAATCCGGTACAGCCCATGTATACCATGCCGAAAGTTCTCTGGTATAAGGAACAGGAACCGGAGGTCTACTGGAATACATATAAAATTCTTCAGTCCAACAGCTTTATCGCCTACCGCCTGACCGGCAGTATGACGCAGGAACCAAGCCAGGGGTATGGCTGGAACTGCTACGACGTCGCGCGCGGCGTATGGGACACGGACCTGTGCCGCGAAATGGGCGTTGATCCCGCGCTGCTTCCTGACCTTGTGCCATGTCATGCCGTCATTGGAAAAGTAACGCCGGAAGCGGCGGAGGCGACGGGCCTGACCGCAGGCACCCCCGTTGTCGCGGGAGGCCTGGACGCCGCCTGCGGCACGCTGGGCGTCGGCGTCATTCATCCCGGGGAAACGCAGGAACAAGGCGGGCAAGCCGGGGGGATGAGTATCTGTACGGACACCTGCCAAATGGATGCGCGTCTTATCTTGGGCGCTCACGTGGTTCCCGGGTGCTGGCTCCTTCAAGGGGGCACCGTAGGAGGGGGCGGCGCCGTAAACTGGTTTGAAAAAGAATTTTGCGCGGAAGAACGGATGCTGGCAAAGAAAAAAGGCACCCATTCTCTGGCGGAGATGGATGCCGCCGCCGCGGAAATTGCCGCCGGAAGCGAAGGTCTCCTGTTTCTGCCTTATCTGGCCGGCGAGCGGAGCCCCATTTGGGACCCGGAGGCCAAAGGCCTTTTTTACGGCATTGATTTCTCGAAAACCCGGGCGCATTTTTCGCGGGCTGTAATGGAAGGCGTCGCCTATTCCCTGCGGCACAATCTTGAAGTCGCCGAACAGGCGGGCGCGCATTCCGAAACACTCCGGTCGATGGGCGGCGCCGCCAACAGCCGTTTGTGGATGCAGATCAAGGCGGACGTCACGGGCAAAAAAATCGCCGTTCCCTCCGCAGATACCGCAACGGCCCTGGGCGCCGCTGTTTTGGCGGGCGTGGGTACGGGAATGTACCGGGACTTTGAAGATGCGGTACGCCGGACGGTGACTGTCCGGCGGGAATTCGTACCGGACCCGGAAACCGCTGCGGCCTATTCCGAAGGTTATGCCGTTTACCGGGGGGTATATGAAGCTTTGAAAAATATGATGCATGGAGTGACAAATCAATGAAAGCAGCAGTTCTGTATGCAAATGACGATATCCGGTATACCGACTATGAAACACCTGAGGTAAAACCGGGTACGGTAAAGGTTCGGGTCCGTGCGACGGGAATCTGCGGCAGCGACGTGCCTCGCGTCCTGTACAACGGCGCACATTATTATCCGATTGTCCTCGGCCACGAGTTTTCCGGCGACGTAGCGGAGGTGGGCGACGGAGTGACAAATGTAAAGGTAGGAGATACCGTTTCCGGCGCACCGCTGATTCCCTGTATGAAATGCGATGACTGTCAAAACGGAAATTTTTCCCTTTGCAAGCACTACAGCTTTATCGGCAGCCGCCAGCAGGGAAGCTTTGCGGAATATGTTGTGATGCCGGCCGGAAACGCGGTCCGATATGACAGCAGCATTCCTTACGAACAGGCGGCCATGTTTGAACCCTCCACCGTCGCGCTGCACGGCGTGCTGTGCAATGATTACCTTGGTGGCCGCTGCGTGGCCGTATTGGGCTGCGGCACGATCGGCATTTTTACCCTGCAGTGGGCCAAAATCTTCGGTGCGAAAAAGGTTGTGGCGTTCGATATAGACGACGGCCGCCTTGCGCTGGCGAAACGCATGGGCGCCGATGCGGTGGTCAATACGAAAAGCGGGGACTATCGGGCGGACACCTCCGGATTAACCGGCGGAAAAGGCTTTGATTTTGTGTTCGAGGCGGCGGGAAATCCTGCCACCATCCACGTTGCGTATGAAATTGCGGCAAACAAGGCGCGAATCTGCTGTATCGGCACGCCGCACGTGGATGTCAGCTTTACGCAGCAGGAGTGGGAGGCCATGAATCGAAAGGAATTCAAGCTGACCGGCAGCTGGATGAGCTACTCTTCTCCTTTCCCGGGCAAAGAATGGGAGCTTACCGCGCACTATTTTGCGACAGGCCAGCTGAAATTTGATCCGGATTTCATTTTCCGGAAATATCCGATGGAGCAGGTTGCGGAGGCTTTCCGCTGTTTTTACCATCCCGAACAGGTCCACGGAAAGATTTTGTTGATTAACGAATAGGAGGCGTCGGGTTATGATTCTAACCGTTACGCTGAATGCCGCAATCGACAAGCTTTATGTTCTGGACCGCCTTTGCCCGCACGGGGTAATGCGTGTGAAGGAAGTCAACAACACCGCGGGCGGGAAGGGGCTGAATGTCTCCCGGGTCGCCGCGCTTGCGGGCGAACGGGTCACTGCAATGGGCTTTGTGGGCGGCTATAACGGCGCTTTTTTTGAAAGCTTAATCCGCGAGCAGGGCATTGAAAAGCATTTTACGCATGTACAGACGGAGACGCGCTGCTGCATCAATGTGCGCGACGCGGAGGCCGGCCTGAGCACGGAATTCCTGGAACCCGGCAGCCCCGTATTACCGGAGAATATTCAGCAGTTTCTTTCTGATTATGAGGACCGCCTGCCCGAAGCCGACGTGGTAGTCATTTCCGGCAGCATGCCCAAGGGAGTACCCGAGGATTTTTACGGAGTGCTTGTCCGGGCGGCGAATCGCCACAAAATTCCCGTAATTTTGGATTCCAGCGGGGCCGCGCTCAAAAACGCCCTGTCCTCGGGGCCTTCCATGATCAAGCCGAACACGGACGAAATCCGCCAGCTTCTGCAGACCGGCATCGGTTCGCGGCAGGAACTCCTTGCGGCTGCAAAGCGGCTGCACAGCGGTGGCATTGCCGTTGTGGCGGTATCGCTGGGGAAGGACGGCGTTCTTGTCGTTTGCAAGGAGGGCGTTTTTCACGGGGTCACTCCGGACCTTCCGGTCGTAAACACAGTGGGTTGCGGCGACAGTATGGTGGCCGGTTTTGCCGTCAGTATGGCGCGCCGGGTTCCGATGGAACAGGCCATTCGCTATGCCGTGGCCGTTTCAACCGCGAATGCAATGACCAAAGAGACCGGTTTTTTCCGTCAGGACGATCTTGAAAGGCTGCTTGAACAGGTGAGTGTGGACCAACTGGAAAAACCGATTTCATAAATTACAATTAAAGGAGAGGTACACAATGGCAGAATTTATTAATCCCGGGATCGTTCCCAAGCGTACTCTGTCTACCGGGGAGAAAATCCCCGGTATCGGAATGGGAACCTTCGGTTCCGACCGGTTTACGGCGGAGCAGGTTTCCGGCGCGGTGGCCGGCGCAATCAGATGCGGCTACCGCATGTTCGACTGTGCGTCTGTATACGAAAACGAGGACCTGATTGGCAAGGTGTTTGCGGATGCTTTCGCTGAAGGCGTCGTAAAACGTGAGGAACTGTTCATTACGAGTAAAGTCTGGAATAACCAGCATGGGAAAGGCGAGGTTCTGCTTGCCTGCGCCAAATCACTGCGCGACCTGCAGCTGGACTATATCGACGCTTACTTTATGCATTGGCCTTTCCCCAATTACCATAGGCCCGGCGCGGACGCCGATTCCCGTGACCCGAACTCCAAGCCGTTCCGCGTGGAAGATTTCATGGCGACCTGGCGGCAAATGGAAAAGCTGCACGATATGGGCCTGGTACACAACCTCGGAATGTCCAGCATGACGATCCCAAAGCTGGAGGCGGTGCTGCCGCTGTGCCGCATCAAGCCGACCATGATCGAAATGGAACTGCATCCCGGCTTCCAGCAGCCCGAGCTGTTCGACTATGCCGTGAAGCACGGAATCCAGCCCGTAGGATTTTGCCCGATCGGCAGCCCCACGCGCCCCGACCGCGACAAGACCGCCGAAGACGTAGCGGATATTCAAATGCCGGAAATGGTGGAAATTGCGAAAGCGCACAACGTGCACCCCGCGGTGATCTGCCTGAAATGGGCCGTACAGCGCGGCCAGATTCCCATTCCGTTTTCGATTCATGAAAACGAGTATGTCAGCAATTTGAAATGTACCACGGAGGACCCCTTGACCGACGGGGAAATGGCAAAGCTGAAAGCGGCCGACAAAAACTGCCGTCTGATTAAAGGACAGGTGTTCCTGTGGCCCGGCGCAAAGGACTGGCACGATCTCTGGGACGAAAACGGAACCATCACGCAGTGAGGAGGAATGAGAAGTGCTGAAAGGAATTCCTTCTATTCTGACCCCGAAATTGCTTGAGGTTCTGATGGAAATGGGCCATGGCGACGAGATCGTTCTGGCTGACGGAAATTTCCCTAAATTCGCGCATCCCGAAAAAGTGATCCGCTGTGACGGGCATGGGATTCCGGAGCTTCTGGACGCGATTTTGCAATTCATGCCTCTGGACCCTTATGTGGAAAACCCCACGGTCTTTATGGCGGTTTTGCCAAACGACCCTTATCAGCCGGAAATTTGGCCCCGTTACCGCGAAATCGGCAAAAAGTACGAGGCAAAGGGTTTGCGGGAAAAAACTGTCAATAAATATGACTTTTACGAGCAGGCAAAAAAAGCCTATGCGGTCGTTACAACCAGCGAGAAAGCTCTGTATGCAAACGTTATCCTGAAGAAGGGCGTCATCTAGCAGCTTCATTCTGTAAAAGATTTCCCCCGCCTGCGTTCCGCGTGTATTCGGCCTCAAGGACGGCAACCGCGGCGGGACGGATTGTGCGCTTTCTTCTCCGCGCCATGGGGCTGTGCAACCGGATCCAGCAATAAATTAATTTGATATGCAGCATGGAAATGCGCCTTGAGACGGCTTTTGCAGCCCCGTCAAGACGCATTTTCTGCGCAACGTTTTTAGGCGGGGCCATTTTGCAGGAAGCCCTGCCAAAAACGTTTTCAAATTTTTTCTATTTTTATCTGCATGGGTTCCCCTTCATAACGAATCTCCGTTTTTTCCTTGTGAATCACCACTTGGCACAAACGCCCGCTCGCCGACTGCGGAAACCGGTAATTGGATTTCCCAATAAAAAATTCTCGATCGCCATCATTCCAGCGCAGAGGAATACAATTATACTTTCCTTTTTCGTATTCATATCCGTCTCCGCCGTCTTCGTATAAAACCGACTGTCCATCCGAACCGGGGTACACGTGAAATTCCAAAGGGGAATCCGTCGTCTGCTGGGAGTACTGAAGCACCGCGCTTTCCATTGGAACGATGGATCCGGCCTTTACAAAGAGCGGAATCTTATCCAGCGGAGCGTCCGCGCTTATGGTCTGTCCGCCTGAGTAAAATTGATCTGTCCAGAAATCATACCAGC
>UREO01000189.1 GCA_900546895.1 uncultured Oscillospiraceae bacterium | reverse complement strand
CGTGGCGTGCTATACAAAGGCGTACATCATCAGCAATATTCCGTTGGAATACCAGTATGCAAATGTGCGTTTGGACACTCCTGCGGTTTGGAATGCCTTTATACGCAGGATAAAAAGTGTTGTTCATTTCACAAGCATAAACCAGTATGACGAAATGACCACAAAGGAATATTTTGCACCGCGCCAAAAAGTGTTAGAGGGATGGACGGAAATTGAAGATACCGGTAACTTACCTTTTGATACAGATGATTGTAAAAAATCCAAACCAATAGGGGGTATTCCCAATGGCAAAAATCAAAAAACAGGGAACACCAATCCCTAAGCACGAATTAGAAGCCCTTGCTGCAACGCTCTATCCTGCCATTGTGGAATTTTTTGAAAGTGAACAGGGGCAAGCAGAATTCAAGGCGTGGCAAGAGCAGCAAAAGAAAAAAGCAGCGGAAAAGCAAAGTTAAGATGTCCACAGAACAAAGAATGAGGGATAACCGTAAAAGGCTATCCCTCTCTTTGTTTTCGATACTACGAACTAAATATCGCTTTTCCGGCGGTTGCAATCTACACAAAGCATTATTTCAAAAATTCATATTTAAACAACGTCGGCACAATTTCTGCGTTGTAATAAGCTTTTATAAGCTCTTTCAGCCCATTTAACGCCGTGTGTAACTCCACGTTGTCATAGACAGTTTTATCCGTCGTTTCGTCTCTGTACGAGGTATCCAATTCGGCATAAATTTGATATACTCCATATGTCAAGGCAAGGTTATAGCCGTTCCCGCGCTCGTTCGGTTTAGCAAGTTTCGCGTATTTCAAAACGGTATTCCATTGTGTCATTAAAGCCCTTTCGACGGCGTTCGACGTCAAGTCCTTTATGTCCCGCGTGGCTAAGGTTTCACCGTTTGTCGCGTCAAAGCACAATTCATTCCGATAAAACCGCCCGTCCGAGCCTACAAACGTCCTCATATGGTTTTGCATTTCAAGGCAGGTAAACATTAGGCATTTTAGCAAAAAGGGCTTTAACTTGCCGTTTGCGACATTATGGGCAAAAGCCGCCGCGCCATCCGCGCTTTTCATAATGCGGGCACGTTCCGTCCAAGACCGATTATATGTAATATATCGGCTTGCACAGAACATGGGCAATTTTTCGAGGTAGTTTTCTTTTCGCACAAAAAAACCGTTACCGTTATATCGCGCGCCCACCAATATACTACTGTGCAAGTCCGGATTATCAAAGCCCGAACTATCTGCAACCATATAACAGAGTATATTTTCATTATAAAGCGGCGTAACACGGCGTTTTTGCCCATTTCGAGCCTCTAATCCGTCGCCCTCTGTCAATATTCCGTCGGCTTTGTCCGTATCTAAAAAATTACGTTTATCGTAGTATACGGAACTAAACATCGTCTTTATACGCTTAACTGGCAGTTGATCGGGGTATTGCTCTAACTTGCCGCCGATAATATCATAGCCTGTTAGCGTTAATATGTCCGTTGTTACGTCGTCCACGTTAGCCCAAAGGGCGCACATAATACACGCGTCTTGATTCGTGTGGAAGTGGCGGCGATTGAACGCATAACCGGCTACAAACTGTTTTTTAATAAGGTGTTGCGCCTTCCAATACTTGACAGGCGAAAACACAATATAACTGTCCGTCGGTTGACGCAGATAGTACTTGAATCCGCTCCAAATAAAGGCGTTCCCCATATCGTTAGATGGCGAACCTTTAACCTTGCCTTTTATGTCCGCTTTCATTTCCGTAACAACATGGCTTGTTTTCCAAGTTGCCGAGGATTTAGCCCCTGCTCCGCGCCGTTGGTGTTCCGCTGACGTTGTTTCTGCATATGGCGGGTTTTCAAACAAGATAACCGTAATTTGTGGGTTATCAATGTATTGCTTGATTATGGGATTTTCTATATATTCCTTGCTCAACGCGTCCGCGCCTGTTACCAATCCCGCGTTGAACGTATCGGCGGTTTCAATCGGCGGGATAATCTCACGGACACGAGAGCCAAGCAATTCTTGTAATACTTTGTATTCGTAATATTCGACCGTAGAAACGATAGTATGAGCTAATTCATCGTCGGTCATATGGCTTTCAAGGTTTCCCGTTCCTGCACAGCGGTCAAGAATAATGTAATCATTCCCGGTTGGAACGCGGGCAATCGCTTGCCGGACTAATTTAAGGGCTTTCTTCACATATTCGGGCGGCGTATAGAACGCGCCGAGGTTTTTCTTTAATAAAAAATCGTTTAACTTATCCATAAGATAGTTAAACTTTACGTTTGTCTTGCCCGTGTAGGGGATAAGGTAATCGGAGAAAACAACCGGCTTTCTAATTTCTCCGATTTTCTTATGCTTGCCCGTATCGTCACCTAAAAAATCCTCTTTACGCGCTGTCGGCATGCGGCGGTAAAAGTGTTCAGCCCAGCCCACAATACAGTTTTCGTCAATGTGGGTTTTGGTAAAGTTGTTTTCTTTGAGCAGGGCGACAAGACGTATTGTGTCCGTGGAATTTGTTTCATAATGAAGTACTTCCACAACCGCCGAACCGATAAAGCCGCTATTGTCCTTTGACGCGCCACCACTGTACGGTTTTTCAACCGCCGCCAAATAGTCCACGCTATGATAGACCCATAGCATAGCGGCGTTCAAGTCGATTATCAGAATGTTAGCGGGTATCGGCTTACCCTTGATACGCATAGCTGAAAGATACTTGACGCATTGAAATAAGACCGCATTCAAGTCAGTTACATTAAGCTTAAATTCAAGCAAGTTGCCGTTTAGAACACCGTCGCTGTTATCGGCCAATATATCCTCTATGTTAAGCGCGGGATTGACACGCGGCAACACTCGATTGTAAAAGTCAAGTTGCCCGTCCCGCTCCAAAATAAACTTGTCCATAGTTTCGTCCTCCGTATTCTTAAACCTTTATAAGGATAGCACAAATAGGGAAGAAAAGTAAACCAGAAAATCTACCAATATAATGCGAAAATAGCCATTACAGTACTTGGATGTTCTGCAAAGGTTATTTTTCACTTCAATAAAAACACAAACCCGAACGCTTCACCGATAAAGTGAATGTTCGGGTTATGTGCGTTTGGTGCGGATAACAGGACTTGAACCTGCACGAGGGTTACTCACCAGAACCTAAATCTGGCGTGTCTGCCAATTCCACCATATCCGCGTGCGAAAGCTATTATACCGTAATGACAGCTTTTTTGCAAGCCCTTTATCTGCCCAGAAGTCCCTGCTCCAGCATGGACTGGGCGGCCAGCATTGCGCCGAGGCGGCCACTGTGGTAGTTCAGCCCGCCCTGCATCCACGCGGCGTAAGGCTCGCGCAGGGGCGCGTCCGCGGAAAGCTCAATGGAAGCGCCGAGCGTGAACGCGCCCGCGGCCATGATTACCTTGCAGTCGTAGCCGGGCATATCCCAAGGCTCAGGGGTCACAAAGGAATCCACGGGAGCACCCTTCTGCACCCCTTTGCAAAAGGCGATCAGCGCCTCTTCCCCGCGCAGCAGCACGGCCTGAATGATATCGGCGCGCGGCTCGTCATACTTCGGGGTGACATCGTATCCGAAAAGGCTGAACAGCGCCGCGGTAAACGAGGCGGTTTTCAGCGCTTCGCCGGTGACATGCGGCGCGTGGAAAGCGCCCATGAACAGTTCCCGGTTGTTGCCGAGAGTCGCGCCGATTTCGCGGCCGGTTCCCGGCGTGGTCAGGCGGTAGGAACAGCTTTCCACCAAGTCTTTTCGCCCGGCGATATACCCCCCGGTAGGCGCGACGCCGCCGCCCGGATTTTTTATCAGCGAACCGGCCATCAGGTCCCCCCCGCGGCTGACCGGTTCCGTTGTCTGGACAAACTCGCCGTAGCAGTTATCCACCATCACGATGCAGTCCGGCGCCTCGGCTTTTACGATCTTCGCTATTTTTTCAATATCCTCCACAAAAAGGGAAGGCCTCAGGCTGTACCCGCGCGAACGCTGGACATAGACCATCCTGATTCCCGGATTGACCCGCCGCCCGATCTCTTCATAATCGGGCGTTCCGTCCGCTTTCAGTTCCAGCTGTTCGTACCGGATTCCGAACTCCTTCAAAGAGCCGTTGCCGTCGCCGGTAATTCCGATGACGCCGCGCAGGGTATCGTAGGGAATCCCCGTTACGCTGAGCATAACGTCGCCCGGGCGAAGCACTCCGAACAGCGCCACCGTCAGCGCGTGGGTACCGCTGACAAAATGATAGCGCACAAGCGCGTCCTGAGCGCCGAGCGCCGCGGCATAAACCGCGTCCAGTGCGTCGCGCCCGCGGTCGCCGTAGCCGTAGCCCGTGGACGCCGCGAAATGGCTTTCGCTGACTCCCGCCTGATTAAACGCCGCCAGCATTTTTTGCTGGTTGTAATCGGTAGTTTGGTCGATTTTTTCTAAAGCCGGCGCAATCATTTTCGACGCCTTTTCCGCGGCGTCCTTTATCTTTTTATTAATTGTAAAATATGGGTAAAGCATGTTTATTCCTCAACTATTCCTCATCATTGACAAAACGGACCACGGGTTTGCCGTCTCGGTCCAGAAGCGGAGTCAGTCCGCCCGCATAGCCCCACGATGTCTGCAGATAATGAACGCCGGTTTCCGTGTCCACAAGAATCCTCTGTACATCCACGGTCCCCTGCGAATAAATGGTCCTGAATCTTTTTTCTTTCATTGCTGTATCTTCCTTAAATCTTCATTTCTGAAAATTCCCCGCATCCGGAAAAGCCGTAGGAGCGGTAGAAATCCTCGTTTTCATCCTGAGCGCGCAGGATGAAAATTTTTCTGCCCGGCAGCTGGGAAATCAGCGCCGAAAGGGTGTCATGACCCAGCCCTCTTCTTCGGTGTTCCGGGTCTACACAGACCGCAGACAGTACAGCCGTCTGCTCCGTCCGAGTGGAACAAACCGCGCAGGAAACCAGCCTGTCCCCCTGACGGATTCCCGCCGTCACGGCGGTATCGTGACGGATGCGGTGGGACATATCCATATAGAACGGCTCAAACTCCGGCGGCGTAAAGCTTTCCGAAGCGCAGGCCGAAAGGAGCGCGTGAATGTCGCGCAGGCTGGGGTTCGTTTCAAACAGGAACCGCGGCTGTACGGGCGAAGCATTGTCGTACATCATGATCTGCCCGCGCTTTGTAACCGGGAACCCGATTTTCCCCGCCGCGGAGGCGCAGAGCAAGCGTTCCGCGCCCGTCATACGGATAAAATCGGCCAGCTCCGCAAAATCCGCTTCCCCGGCGTCCAGAATCACCGTATCGTCCAGCTTGCACAGCAGCGTACCGGTTTCCTCCTGCACCCAGAACTGGGCGAACGGCTCGTTCAGGCCGTAAGCCTGTGCGGTGGAAAGAATCTGACACCCGAACGCCGTAGAGCCGAACGGGGAAAGAGCCTCTTCATATTCTACTTTTTTAATCATCTTGTTCCTCGCCCGCAATCCTGTCCGCAAGCTCACAAACAAGCTTCTGCGCGGAAATGAAATCCTCCTGTGATATCAGGCTCACCGCGGAGTGCAGGTACCTGCATGGGAGGGAAACCGCAATGGTTCTTACCCCGCTGCGGGAAACGTGGATAGCTCCGGCGTCGTTTCCGCCCGCGACAGCCCGTTTCGGCTGACAGCCCGCTCCGGCCTTTTTTGCCACCTGAAACGCCATTTGATAGTATTCCTTATCGTAAATCGTACGCTTGTCCATGAAGGAAATCACCGCGCCGCCGCCGACGCAGCAGACCCGATTTTCTTTATCCACCCCGGCCACATCCGCCGCCGTGGTGCTTTCCAGAACGATCGCCGCCTGCGGCTCCACCGCAAAGGCCGCCGTCCGGGAACCCGTCAGACCGGTTTCCTCCTGTACGGCAAACACAAAATACAAATCATATTTCAGCTCGCTCTGAATCATACGGATCATCATGGCGCACCCGGCCCGGTCGTCGAGTGCGCGGCTCTTGATCATGCCGTGGGACGTATCGAAAACGGAGTCAAAGGTGACCGGATCCCCGGGGGTGACATACTGCTCCGCTTCTTCCCGGTCCTTTGCGCCGATATCGATATATAACTCCTTCACCGGCACGGATTTTTCCTTTTCTTCCCCTTCCAGAAGA
>UREO01000188.1 GCA_900546895.1 uncultured Oscillospiraceae bacterium | reverse complement strand
TATTCCATCCGCGCCGGCGGCAACGGCCATTTTGGCCTCGCGAGCTCCCTGCGCCGTACCGATGGAGCCGATCCCGTAATAAACCGGAACTCTGCCCCTGTTTTCGTCCACAACAATTTTCAGGCCTCTCTCATGTTCCTTTTCATGAAACATGTAGAATTCCCCATTGCTTCCGAACACAAGGATCCCTCTTACCCCTCCGTTAATGACACGGTTTACCATAAATCTGAGTTTGGATTCGTCAATTTCCTCTTTGTCGTCAACCGGAGTGATAAGAGGGACGATTATTCCTTTTATGTCTTCCAAATCCATAAGCGTAATCCTTTCTTCCTGCGTTGAAGTGAGTGTCCGCTGTCCCTCAGAGGACAGGGAATAGAAAATCAGCCCATGATTTTCAGGTTATTGATCTTCTCAAAATATTTGGCGATTGCAGAATGATCTTTCTTCTCAAGGCCATCCGCCTTCAGCGATTGAAGGATTTCCATCGCTTCTGCGCTGAAAGGAACGGAGATGTTCTCCGTGTGCGCCGTATCCAGCACATTTTGCAGATCCTTGATGTGCAGTTCGATCCGGAAACCGGGATCGTAATTGTCGCTGAAAATCTTCGGCGACTTCTGCTCCATCACCTTGCTTCCCGCAAGGCCCTTACGGATTGCCTCAAAAACAAGCTGAGGATCCGCCCCGGCCTTTTTGGCAAAAACATAAGCCTCGCTCATAATGGAAATATTGACCGCGACAATCATCTGGTTTGCAAGCTTTGTAATATTTCCACACCCCGCGGTTCCAACATATGTCACACTGGAAGCCATGGTCATCAGCAGCTCGCGGCATTTGTCGAATACCGGTTTTTCCCCTCCGACCATGACGGCGATGGTCCCTTCAATAGCGCCCGGCTCCCCGCCGGAAACAGGAGCGTCCAGAAAATCCACGTTCAAATCCTTTAACTTTGAATAAAATTCCTTACTGGCCACCGGGCTGATGGAACTCATATCGATTACCGTCTGGCCGGCTCTGAGTCCTTCCGCAATCCCGTCTTTATCAAAAAGAGCGGAAGCGACATGCGGCGAATTCGGCAGCATGGTAATGATTACATCCGATTTTTCAGCCACCTCTTTACCGGTTGCGGCAACCTGCGCCCCCTCTGCCCGAAAGATTTCCAATGTATCCGGATTGCGGTCAAATACAACCAGTTCATAGCCCGCCTTCCGGACATTCCGGGCCATGGGTTTTCCCATGATTCCCAAACCAATAAATCCAACTTTAAACATTTCTAATTGCCTCCTATCAGCGTTGTTTCCGTGAACATTTTCACATTTTTCGATTGGAAATTGTTAATTATTCAACAAGTAGTATCTTATAGCATTCCTCTTTTAAAATCCATTGACAGAGAATCCAACAATAAAATTTTAACTTTATAGAAAATACTTAAAATTTCAATTTGTGAAATACATTTTTCATTCGTGAAAGCAATCTGTTTTCATTTGCTTTCACTTTTATCCCGTATAGCATTTTACATAAATTTTATACATTGTTATTATGTATTTTAGAATAAATATCAGTAATTATTATTGTATTAAAAAAGGTTTTGGGTTCCTAACAAACCTTGACATGGTCTTCAGTGAAATGTATACTCGTTTTGTGATCTGGACAGATGGCATAAAAATTCTATGGATCAACTATTTATACTATCTATAATTGAGCAAATAATCGGAGCCGCAGGGGAAATTGTTTGACCAGTTTGGGAGGTACATCTGTATGTCATCATCAACAATAAAGAAAATCAGAACCATCCGCTTACAAGACATGCCTAACATCATTTGGATAGAACTAGAAACCGATGAGGGTTTGGTTGGATTGGGAGAAGCTTTCAGGGGAACGGCTGCAGTCGAAGGGGTCATTCACGGCGAACTTGGGCCTTGGCTGATCGGGAAGGATTCCCGCCAAATCGAGTTCATCTCGCGTACCCTGACGACCCCATACGTTGGATACCACAGCTCCGGCGCGGAAGTACGCGCGGCCAGCGCGATCGATATTGCCCTGTGGGATCTGTTCGGAAAACGTCTGGGGATTCCCGTCTATGAAGCGCTTGGAGGAGCGGCGAGACAATCCATTCCGGTCTATAATACATGCGCGGGGTATTCCTTTAACACAAGCAGCAGCGCCTACAACGCCGGGGCATCCCGAAGGAAAATCGGCGCGCAGGACGAAATGAGAGGGCCATATGACGATCAAATCGCATTCAACCGGGATGCGGGAAAATTAGCAGAGGACCTGCTGTCCGAAGGATATAGGGTCATGAAAATCTGGCCTTTTGATCCCTTTGCGTCCAAGGTGCAGGGAAACACGATTTCGCTGGAAGACCTTAAGGCCGGTTTGGAACCGTTTAGAAAGATACGGGAGGCCGTGGGTGACCGAATGGAGGTCATGTGCGAGTTGCACAGCCTTTGGAGCGTTCCGGCCGCGATCCGTATCTGCAAGGCCCTGGAAGAGTACAACATTTTCTGGGCCGAAGACCCGATTTGCAAAATGGATGATATCCAATCGATCAACTACCTTCGGAGCAAAATAGACGTTCCGATTTGCGGAAGCGAAACGCTGGCCGGAGCCGTTACGTTCAGGCAAATGTTCGAGCAGGGGACGTTTGATTACGCGATGCTCGATCTGGGATGGTGCGGAGGACTGACCGAGGGCAGGAAAATCGCGGCTTTAGCGGAAAGCTATGCCATTCCGATTACCCCTCATGACTGCTCCGGACCGATTGTCCTCTGGGCCGGCATCCAGCTTTCGATGCACTCTCCCGCAGGCCTTTTCCAAGAGGTTGTCCGGGCCAATCTCGCCACCTGGTACAAAGACCTCGTAACCGACCTTCCCGTCATAAAGGACGGCAAGATTCAGCTGCCCGAAACACCGGGCATCGGTGCAAGCCTACTTCCGGAAGTCAAGCAGCGTCAGGACGCTGTTATCCGCGAAACCTGTTAAGGCCAAGGCGGGTCCCCGACAATTTAAGGCGCTTTAGCCCAACTCGGTCCGTAGCCAATACCATTCTTTTTTGGTGATCGGGGTAAAAAATCCAGCTGTTTCCGGGACTGCGTGTTCAAGAGACAATTGCTGTGAATTCGTTAGATGAAAGGAAGATTGTGAATGAAAACCGGAAATCCAGTTGTTACTTCTATGAAAGTGATACCGGTAGCGGGATATGACAGTATGCTGATGACTTTAAGCGGTGCCCATGGTCCCTATTTTACACGAAATCTGGTTATTCTGACCGATGATGCGGGGCACACCGGAATTGGAGAAATCCATGGAGGAGAGTATACCCGTACCGCTCTGGAAAGCTGTATTCCACTGGTTGTCGGAAAAGATATCTGTACCTATCGCTCCGTTCTGGATAGCATCCACAAAGCGGCCTCCGACACCAAAAGGGGGGAGGGGGACGACGGTGAAGGCATCCAGATGCTGGATATCAGCAAGCTGAAATTTGTTGTGAAATCAGAGTGGGCGATCGAATGTGCCCTCCTGGATTTGCTGGGACAATATCTGGGATTGCCAATGTGCGAGCTTTTGGGAGAAGGAAAGCAAAGGGACCGGGTTGAAACATTAGGCTACCTGTTCTATGTGTCCGATAAAGAAAAAGCGAAAGGCCTGCCTTATCTGGATGAGAGCAGCCATACAGACCCCTGGTACCGGATGCGGCGGACAGAGATGCTTACTTCGGACAAAGTCGTGGAACAGGCGCAGGTTTTGCAGGAAAAATACGGATTCCGGAACTTTAAGCTGAAGGGCGGAGTTCTGGACGGGGAAAAGGAAATGGAGACGATCCGAGCGCTGAAGAAGCACTTCCCCGAGGCAAGGATCAATATCGATCCCAACGGTGCATGGAGCCTTCGGGAAGCGATCGGACTGTGCAGTGACATGAAGAATGTCCTCACCTATATCGAAGATCCATGCGGCCCCGAAAACGGCTACAGCAGCCGTGAAATTATGTGTGAGTTTAAAAATGCGACTCATCTTCCGGTCGCAACCAATATGATTGCGACCGACTGGAGGCAGTTTTATCATGCGGCGGCACTCAAATCCGTTGACATCGTGCTGGCGGACCCGCATTTCTGGGGAATGAACGGCACAGTGAGAATGGCACAGATTCTCAACGACTGGGGGCTGACTTGGGGGTCTCATTCCAATAACCATTTTGACATCACCCTGACCGTCTATGCCCATGTCGCCGCTGCGGCGCCCGGAAGTCCCACTCCTCTGGACACGCACTGGATCTGGCAGGACGGACAGAGCCTCTGTGAAAACACGCCTGAAATCAGGGACGGATATCTGGAAGTTCCAAAAGCGCCCGGCCTTGGGATTCATCCCGATATGGAGAAAATCATGGCGGCAAATGAACTTTACAATAAGATTGAGTTCCATGACCGAAACGATGCCGTAGCGATGCAGTATTTGATTCCTAACTGGAAATTCGATCCCAAGAAGCCTGCTTTGGTAAGGTAAGCGATTCCTTTAAATGTGGGATGTTGACTCTGACTTCCCCGTGACAGGGTTGAAACCCGTCCGCTTACCCGTTTATAATAAAAGCAGTGCCGGGTTTCCGGCACTGCTTTTATTCCTATGATCTTTGTCCGGGCAGCGTCAGCAAGTTTTCGCGTGCTTTTCTTCTTGTATATCGCCATTAAAAATCCGTCCTTTCCTAGAAAGGGCACAAAAGGCGAATAGATTGGAGCCCTTTGTCAATGGAGCATCCTGTAATCAGGTGAAAGGAAAATACTTATGAAAAAATTAATTCTGGTCCCGGATTCCTTTAAGGGAACGCTCAGCTCCCTGGAAATTTGCTCTGTTATGGAACAATGCATCCACGAGCACGACCCCTCGGCACAGGTCGTCGCGATCCCGGTCGCCGACGGCGGCGAGGGCAGCGTTGACGCCTTTCTGGCCGCCATGGGCGGCGAAAAGATTTCGCTTCCCTCAAAAGGACCTTATATGGAGGATATCACCAGCTTTTACGGCCTTGTGGACAACGGTCGGACCGCGGTAATCGAAATGGCGGCCTGCGCCGGGCTTCCCCTCGCGGGCGGCCGGCTGGAGCCGGATAAAGCCACGACCTACGGCGTGGGCCTTCTGATGGCTGATGCTGCGAAACGCAGATGTAAAAGGATCATTATAGGTCTTGGAGGGAGTGTCACGAACGACCTCGGCACCGGAGCCGCCGCCGCGGCGGGAATCCGTTTCCTGGACAGCTCCGGCACGGCCTTTGTCCCCACTGGGGGAACCCTTTCCAAAATTCAACACATCGACTGCTCCGGTCTTTTGCCCGAACTTCGGGAGGCAGAAATCATCACAATGTGCGACATTGACAATCCGCTGTACGGGGAAACCGGAGCCGCCTTCGTCTTCGCCCCCCAAAAAGGAGCGGATGACCGGATGACGGTATTCCTGGATGAGCAGCTCCGCGCCGCAGCCGAAACGATCCGCCGCGAGCTGAATGCCGATGTTTCGAATCTTCCCGGCGCGGGTGCGGCAGGCGGCATGGGCGGAGGCATGGCGGCCTTTTTCCGCTCCCGTCTTCAAATGGGGATAGAAACGGTGCTCGACACCGTGAGGTTCGAGGAGCTGCTGCAGGGTGCGGACATGGTGTTCAGCGGTGAAGGAAAAATAGACGCTCAGAGCTTGCGCGGAAAAGTCGTGATCGGCGTGGCAAGACGCGCTAAAAAGGCGGGAGTTCCCCTTGTTGCAGTGGTGGGAGACATCGCGGACGACATAGAAAACATCTATGAGCAGGGCGTTTCCGCCGTTTTCAGCATCAACCGCGTGGCGGTTCCTTTTTCCATTGCCAAAACCCGCAGCCGCAGGGACCTGCGGGACACCTTCGACAACATCCTGCGTCTCATGGATTGCTGATCGTAAAAAATGCCCGAAATCTAAAGATTTCGGGCATCAGAGTGTAGACAAAACGCCGTTTGGGATTCAGTCCCAAGCGGCGTTTTTGATGCGAATAATCGAATTGAGAACAAATAGTGAAAAAAGAGAAAGGGAACCCCGTTTTTGGGCTTGAGCCTGGGGTCTTGCGACTTCCGGATTGCCAGCTTTTTGAGATTCATGCAAGCGAAAGTGAGCAAAGCCTGCATCGTCACTTTGGCTTTGCCCCGTAAGGCGGTAT
>UREO01000187.1 GCA_900546895.1 uncultured Oscillospiraceae bacterium | reverse complement strand
AAGAAAATTTTTTCTATCTTTCATTGATAACAACCGGGGCATTGATTTTGGCGAATGTTAAAAGATGATTTTACACAAGGGGGATCAATCATCATTGTGAAGGACTGATTCGGATGACGGGCTTTCTCGAAAAATTCCGTAATAAGACCGTACACTTTTTGTTTCCGTTCATTGAGCGGTTTTACCCGTTTATCGCTTTGGTACTGCTTGTAGCCGCGTGGTCGATTCCCGAAGCCTACTGGTCGGTTAGAGTCATTCTCATGTGGTTCTGGTTGGTGAATTCTGAAATCTACTACGTGGGTATCATGGAACGGGATCACCTTCCTATTCGATCTGGAAACGGTGTCTTTTACCGTGTTTACAGCTTCCTTGATATAGCTGTTTTGCTTTTTTTGTTGTTTTGGCTGATTTTTATACTGCTTCCCGGGATTTCCTTGCAAGCCAAAGCACGGTCCAGCATTGTGATTGTCGCAGCATGGATTCTTCGCGCGATCGGGGACCACAAATACCGCCCCAAAAAACCGGAGGAATGATTGCTTGTTTATTACAAAGCATCCGCCGGTTTCCCGGCGGTTGTAGCTACGATTTCAAAGGACGAACGGATCTGGATTGCCAAAATTTAGGAGAAGCAAAAATAAATTTAAAAAAGTTTGAAGAAAAGTGTAACAAAACACGGGGGTTCGTCGTTAATGTAGTAGAAGGAAAAATAAATGGAAAAGGAAGGTAATCTTTATGAAAACAAAACTGATGGCCCTTGTCACTGCCCTTGTTCTGCTGATTACGGTGAATGTCCCCGCGTTTGCTACGGTAAAACCCGCTTCTTCTGATTCCGATATGCATATTATGTACACCAATACCGACAGCGCGTCGGTCTACCTCGACTTTTCCGGCACGCGGGCGGACTGTTCCGCAATCGTGGAGGGGAAAAGCGGCACGACCCAAATCACCGCGACCGTTTACCTGAAACGGGTGGTGGGGTCGACCAAAACAACCGTCAAGGCGTGGACGGGGCTAAGTACCAGCGGTGAGTCTTTCTATTTCGACAATTCCTATTATGTTTCCAGCGGATATACCTATGAAGTCGAAATAAAAGCGAAAGTTTACCGTAACGGTACAGCCGAAAGCGTCAGCGTTTCCTGTCAGGACTACTGCGGATAAGCTTCGGGGGGCGCCGTGCCGGTGAAAGCCGCGCTCATACTGAAGAAAGGCATTCAGAGAAATTTCTTATTGATAACATCACCACACTTTCAATAGACCTTCCCATCAGGCGCCGTTTTTTGGGGGAACGGCGCCTTTCGTTATGCCCTTTTCCGCCCGCGGCCGGAAGAAAAAGTCCGCTCAATAAAAAATTGAACCCGTTTCGGGAAACAGCAGATTATGTCTGATTTTGTTGATTTTTTAGTCGGTCACAAAAAAACTGTTAAATTTAAATAAAAATAATTTTAAAAGATTTATATGATTATTTGCATGTACCAAATTATTCTATTGAATTAAAAGGATTTTCTGTTATAATAAATTTACAGAATTTTACATTTGAAATTTACAATGAAAGAAGGCAGCCGGTTGAAAATCAGGAAGTACCTTACTGTTTTGCTGGCTGTTTTTTCCATATTGCCGATGGTTTTGGTAATGGTGTTTAGCATCCTCTTTTTTCAGAGCAACACTTCGCAGCTTTTACAGGCAAACGTGAAATCCACCGCCATGCAGACGGCCAACAACCTAGACCAGTTTTTCAGCCAGCGGAAAATGGCGCTGGAAGTGGCGTCCGATCTGCCGGGGGTGAAGGAGCTCCTGATTTCGTCCAACGCGGGGGCGTCGGACAGGGATCTGGAGCAGTACCGGACGATTACGGTGAACACCTTCAAAACGATGACCGACAAACAGACCATCAACGGGCAGGGTGACTCCAAGGGGAACTTTGTCAGGCGCTCCAGCCTGATTAACCGGAAAGGCGTCATTATTGCGTCCGACGACAGCCGGCTGATTGGAAAGCCGGCCTTTCTCAAGGTGGACATGCGGACCGTTCCGGCGTACGGGCTGTATATTTCCGACAGGATGCACGAGCCGGATTTCATTGACGGACAGAACTATTTTGTGATTGCCGTGCCGATTTATAAGGACGGTGTCTACGAAGGCTCCATCCAGTCCTCCATCGACATAATTTATCTGGACCTCATCACCCGCCAGACCTTTATGGAAACGGGCCGGACCGTCATTCTGGACTCCGTGGGAAGCGTTGTCAGCGGAAACATACTGGGCGTCGGTCAGCAGATGGACAGCGCGGACCAGATCAAGCCGGAAGGGGATCTCAGCGGAAAAAAGCTTGAAAATATCGACCTGGACCAGACCCCCAACGGCGTTATTCGATTTTGGGCGGGCAAAATGGAAAAATTCGGCTACTATTCCCGTGTTGCGGGGAAAAGCTGGATTATTTTGAGCGCGGTCGAGGCGAATGAGCTGGCGAGTCCGTTTCAGAGCATGTTAAAAGTTTATTTTGCGGCGCTTTTGGTGCTGGCGGCAGCGCTGATCAGCTGCGCCTACATGGCCGCCAACCGCTTTCTCAACCCGCTCAGGGATATGTCCGCGGAATTTGTCAGAGTGGAAAAAGGGGATTACCAGACCCGGCTGCCCGTCTGTTACAAAGGTGAGTTCGCCGAAATGGCATCCGCTTTTAACCATCTGATCGAAAAAATTAAGGAGGACACCGACGTGCTCAAGGTCAGCGAGGCGCGGTATGCGCTGATTATGGAAGAAACCAATCAGGTCGTTTTTGAATGGGACATCCGTCAGAACCACATTTATCATACCGTTTACTGGACAAATAAATTTGGTTTTTCTACCGCGGCACAGGTGCCTGGCTCCGATATTCCGAATTTTGAACAGGTTCACCCCGCCGACCAGGAGATCATGTCGCAGCTTTTCCGCGGGATCCGGGCCGGGGGACAGCCCGGGCCGACCGACGTACGGATGAAAAACGTCGACGGCAAATACATTTGGTGTACGGTAAACATCAAGATTCTGTATGACGAAAATAAAGAGCCTTACCGCGCGATCGGTCTGATCGTGGATACCGACCACCAGAAGAAAATGATCCAGAAGCTGGAAAGCAGGTCCAAAATGGATTTGCTGACGCAGCTTTACAACAAAGTGACCACTGAGTCCATGATTGAGGAATGTCTGAAAAAATCGGAAAAAAATACCCTTCACGGCCTGATTATCGTGGATATTGACAATTTTAAGGATATCAACGACACGCTGGGGCATATTTTCGGCGACGCGGTCCTGAAAAAGGTTTCCACAGACATCAAACGGCTGTTCCGCGCGTCAGATATTGTGGGCCGCACCGGGGGAGACGAGTTTATCATTTTTATCAAAAGTATTGATTCGGAGGGTCTGCTTCGGGATAAGATGAACGATATCTGTGAAATTTTCCACTGTGCCTATACGGGAGAGGACGAGATGTATAAAATTTCGGCAAGCGTGGGCGGGGCGTTCTATCCGTACGCCGGCACTAGCTTTGAGGAGCTTTACCGCCACGCGGACGAGGCGCTGTACTGTTCCAAGAAAAGCGGGAAAGACAAGTGCAGCCTGTACGAAGCAAGCGGTCTTCAGGCCGCGCTGTAGACAGCGCATAGAAGGCCAAAGGATACCGCCTTGCTGAAAAAGCATGGCGGTATTTTGTGTATTATTTATAGTATAAATGTTGTTATAATAACAAATTTAGACAGATATCCAAAAAATAAGATAAAAGATTGTGAATTATAATTTCAATAAAAAATTAAAAAAAGATGGTGCCTGCCGATAATTATAATGAGAGAGATTCTGCGGCGAATGTCCGGCTCGGACCTGAATTTATTTGAGGAGTGGTTTTTTTGAAAAACAAAGGGAAAATTCGGAAAAAAAGTTTGGGTACTCTCTTGTCCGTGTTTTTCATCGGGACGCTGGCGATCGCTCTGGCGATTGTCGTATCCATCAATTCCCTGTTTACAGGCTGGATTTTCGAGGATACCTACGAGGAGCAGAATCAAACCGCCATGCAGGGGCTGGAAAATATTCTTTCCAATTATGAGGCAAGCCTAAGGCAGGCGGGACAGGAGCTGTCACAGGACGCCGATTTTCTGAACGCAGTGGCCGGCGGTAACCAGTACAGTATTGTGGAATCCATGAAAAACCGGGTCAGGGCCTATAATATCAGCTACGCTTTTCTGACGGACGTGAAGGGAAACCTGCTGTATTCCACAACTACCGATTTTGACCTTCCCGGCTTTTCAAAGCTCAAGCATGTGCAGGAAGCGATGAAAGGGAAGAGCGTGGTTGTAAACGAGGCGGTTTCCGGTAAAACGCTCAGTATCTGCTGCGGCACGCCGGTGCAGCGGTACGGGAATCTGATCGGTATGATTTCCACCGTACAGTCGCTGGAGGACCATAGTGTCATCGACCAGCTCAAGCGGTATACGGGCTGTGAATTCGCGGTGTTTTACGGCAACGAGCGAATCAACACCACCCTAATAAAGGACCAGAAGCGCCAGACGGGAACGAAGATGGACGCGGCTGTTGCGCAGAAGGTTCTGACCGGAAAGCAAAATTATACGGGAAAAATGAACGTGATGGATACGTCCATGATGGTGAATTATGTCCCGATTCTGGGATATGACGGAAAGGCGATCGGCGCGATGTTCACCGGAAAGAGCATTGCGGCGACGGAACAGCGCGCTATGCAGACCGTGGCCGTTTCGATCGGCGCGGCGCTGGCGGTCATGGTAATCGCTACTGTGATTTTGGGCAGGATCGTCCGCAAGCGGGTCAAAAAGCCGCTCGGTCAGGTCGTGGCGCTGGCCAACAACATGGAGCACGGAGAAATCGGCATCAGCAACAAGGACGCCGTGAAACTGACGGTCGACACAAAGGACGAGGTCGGTCAGGTGGCCGGGGCGCTTGAAAACACGCTCGGCAGCCTGCAGCTGTATATCGGGGAAATTTCCGGGGTGCTGAGCGCGGTCTCCAAAGGCGATCTGACGGTAAAGACCCAAATGCAGTATCTGGGCGACTTCTCCGAGATCAAGAGCGCGCTTGACCAGATCATTGATTCGCTGAACGGGGTGTTCTCCGATATTGACCACGCGGCGGAATCCGTTTCCCTTCGCTCTGAGCAGATTTCGGGCGGGGCGGCGGCACTTTCTCAGGGTGCTTCGGAACAGGCGGGCGCCACGGAACAGCTTTCCGCCACTATTTCCGAAATTTCCGGCCAGATACAGAAAACCGCGAAAAACGCGGCGGTCGCCCGCTCCATTGCAAAGGAATCCACCACGGCGGTGGAGAAGGGTAACCGCGATGTCGAGCAGATGCTGTCTGCTATGAACGACATCCATTCGGCTTCGGCGGAAATCCGGAAGATCATCAAAACGATCGAGGACATCGCGTTCCAGACCAATATTCTGGCGCTGAACGCCGCCGTGGAAGCGGCAAGAGCCGGGGCGGCAGGCAAGGGCTTTTCCGTTGTTGCGGACGAAGTGCGGAATCTGGCAGGAAAGAGCGCACAGGCCGCGGGCCAGACCGCCAAGCTGATTGAAAACACGATTTCTCTGGTCAACAACGGAATGACGGTTGCGAATTCCACCGCAGAGTCCTTCCAGCACATCAGGACCCGGACGAGCGAGTCCGCCGGACTGATTTCGGAAATTTCGGAGGCGACCGGAGACGAAGCCGCCGCCGTAGAGCAGGTCACGCAGGGAATTGAACAGATTGCGCAGGTGGTACAGACAAACTCTGCAACGTCGGAGGAAAACGCGGCGGTAAGTCAGGATCTGTCCGCACAGGCTCGGCAACTGCGCGCGCTTGCGGCGAAATTCCGACTGCGAGAAGGTTTGGTGAAAAAGACCGGTGCGGTCGCTCCCCTAAAGGCTGCCCCATCGGAATCCAAGGAGACTGCTGAAAGCTTTCCCACGGTAGTTGAAAAATACGGCTGAAAGACAGAGGGATACTTCCGGGGGACTCCTTCCGGCGCGCCGGGCGCGCCACCTCCCTCACAGAGGGAGGCAGGGTTCGGCCTCTTTTGGCTCTCTCTTTGAGGGAACTGGCAGGCGAAGCCTGACTGAGGGAGTTTCATCCCGACTTCCGTATCCCTGTCTCTTATACACATCTCCGAGCCCACGAGACATGCGC
>UREO01000186.1 GCA_900546895.1 uncultured Oscillospiraceae bacterium | reverse complement strand
GGCATATACTCCGGAGGAATACATCAAGACGATCACACAGGATGAGGCCGCGTCGGCCGCCGTGCTGAAAGAGCTGTTTCAATCCGAGGAATGGCGGCAGCTGGATGCCGGCGCCATTACGGAGGAGACTGCGGTCGCCCAGGTCTGCGCAAGAATTCCCCAATATGCCGCGGAAGTGAAAAAAGCAATGGACAACTGGCACTCCGACTTGACGCCCATGCCGGGCATGCCGGAAATAGTGACCCGGCTCAAGGAAAGAGGCTATAAAATTTATCTCCTCTCCAATACGAGTCTGCGTTTCTTTCAATATCGGGATAAGGTGGAAATGTTCCGCAGCTTTGACGGCTTTATCGTCTCCGCAAAAGAAAAGCTGGTAAAACCGGATGTCGCCATTTTTGAATGCCTCTGCGGGCGGTACGGTCTTCTCAGCGGCGAATGCCTTTTCATCGACGACCTGCAGCAGAACATTGGCGGGGCCGAAAAAGCGGGATTTCACGGGCATCTTTTCCATGGGGCGGAGGAGCTTTCCCGATATCTTGAAGAAAATCACCTCCTTTAAAAATATCCCTTCAGAAAGCTGGGCGCTCTCTGAAGGGATATTTTTCGTCTTCGGAATTTCTGCTTTGTTTTGCGATCTCAATTTTTTATGGTTCTTCTTGATATTCATAATAGATTTCAAGCTTATCCGGGGAAGAAATTGCTTTTTGGGGGCTCAATCGCCCGATTTCTCGCGCGGCAAAGTTTTGACAGAACAGATTGTAAGGAGCCTGGTCTTTCTTAAGAGTTTCTATTAAAAAGATACAGCCGTTTTTCATAAAAATAAAAACCACCTGAAAACGGTCGTCATGGTAAAGCTTCTGCTGCTTTGGAACATGGGATATGCTGATTTGCGGCAGGCGGTTCCCGATCGTGTCTTTGTATCCGACCGGCATGTTCAAGTTCTCTATGTCCGCTTCCTCTATCCAATCCAACTGGCCTCCGTCTTCATCAAACAGGACTTCGGGGATATCATCCGCCCTGCAGACATAGGGGACGATGAGCGTCTGCTCCGTGCCGATTTTGTAGAGCCATGGATGCCGCAACTCCTGTACCGTTATCCCGATACCGGACTCTTCCTTGTATTCCTGTATCAGCCTTTCGATGGTTGACCGGTCGGTTCGTTCCAGCTTTCCGCCTAATAGCTCATATTCCTCTCTTCTGTTTTTTCTTAGAAGATATTTGCCGTTTCTATTTAATACACCTTTTACGGATACGGAAATTTCCAAATTCATCAATTCCTTTCCGAGATGCGGATTTTCTGTATTTCAATTGTATATAGGAAAAATGCAAAAGTCAATAAAGGAAAAGAGTCCGGCGAAAGCCGGGCTTTTCTGCTGTTCAGGAAAAGCAGAGAAGAAAATAGGATTGGTATCCCGAAAGCTATTGAAGGAAAAGGAGAAACATTTTCATCTGTTTTCCGCATTTATGTGGAAGAATAAAGCTTGAAGGACCATCCTTTCGGTTGGTAAAAGCGTGTTTTTAAAGACAGTTATACAGAATTTCTCGGCCAAGTTTGGAACAAGTATACAATTGACTTTCCAAAATCCAGATGATAATATTATAATAAAGTAATGTTATAACAATATTACTTAATCAGTAAAAAACGAAAAGGGGAACAAAAATGAAAAGGATACTGGCATTACTCTTATGTGTAACAATGGCTTTTGGTATGACGGCCTGCGGAGCATCCAATTCGGATGCATCCTCCGGCTCTGACGCTTCCGCTGCTGGCTCCGGCAGCAAGAAGATCGCGTACGCGATTCCGGGACTGACCGGTCCGATCTGGAACGCCGCGGGCGAAGGCTTCAAGAAGCAGGCTGAAGAATTCGGCTGGGAAGCAACCATTATCGACCCGAACGATAATCTGGAAAATCAGATTTCCATGGTGCAGAACGCAATGTCTACCGGCATCGACGGCCTTGTCATTACGCCGATCGACGGTCAGGCGGTCGCTCCGCTGATGTCCGAACTGGAATCTTCAAAAATCCCGGTTGTTGCCATCGACCGTCAGGTGCAGGGAACGTCGCTTGCAACGGTTGAGGCCGATAACTCCAAGATCGGTAAGGAAATGGGCGAAATGTTCATCAAGAGCCTCGGAAATGAAAAGGGGAAGGTCCTGATTGTCGGCGGCCCGCTGTCCAGCTCCGCGACGGTCAACAGAACCGAAGGCTTTAAGCTTGCCATCAAGGGCCACGACAATATCGAGATCGTCGGCGAGTCCGCTACTGAGTTCGACAATGAAGTCGCTTTGGCCGCCATTTCCAATTACCTGCAGGCCAATCCGGACATCAACTGCATCTTCTCCTGCACCGACTCTCTGCTGCCCTCCATCATGACTGCTCTGGAAGAAGGCCACAAGCTTGCTCCCGTCGGGGAAAAGGGACATGTCTTTGTTTATTCCGTCGACGGCGACGGATACGGACTGACTCAGGTTGTCAACGGCAGCATCGACGCTACATACGGTCTTGATCCCTATGAGTGGGCCGCTTCCGCCGTCAAGGCGCTGAAAGATTCTTTTGACGGAAAAACCGTTGAAAAATCCATCCTGATTTCCGGCCGCATCGTTACAAAGGATAATTTTGAGAAGCTGAAGGCCGACGGAGTCCTTTGGGGCGCGGATTCCATGAAGAAATAATCAACTTTCATTTGAGAGGGCTTTCCGTTTGAAGTCTGAAGAAAGCCCTCTTTTTAATGTAATAAGAATGGTGGTGCTAACGAATTGGATAAAAACATCATTGTCAATATGAAAGACATTACCATGTCCTTTTCGGGAAACAAAGTGCTGAAATCCGTTAACTTTCAGCTGCGCCGGGGTGAGGTACACTCGCTGATGGGTGCAAACGGTGCGGGAAAAAGCACGCTGGTCAAAATTCTAAACGGGATTTATCACCCGGTATCCGGTACGATCGAAATCGACGGAACACCTGTGAACATCAAAAGCCCCGGGGATACCGAACAGTACGGCCTGGCGTTTGTACATCAGGAACTGAACGTCTGCATCGACATGACAGTTGCGGAAAATATGTATCTCGGCAACTGGATCACGGACAAACGCGGCCTGTACGACAGAAAGGCTACCTCCGCGAAAGCGAAAGAACTGCTTGACATGATGGGGGTCAGTATCGACCCGGACGCCAAGGTGCGGTGGCTGCGCACAGCGGAAAAACAGGTAATCGAAATTCTGAAAACCCTTTCCAAAGACGCAAAAGTGGTGGTGCTGGACGAGCCCACTTCCTCTTTAAATGAAAAAGAGAAAGAAAACTTCTTCCTGATCGTCGACAAAATGAAGCAGCGGGGAGTCAGCATTATCTTTATCTCCCATTTTCTTGAGGACGTCATACAGATTTCCGACAGGGTAACCGTTTTGAAGGACGGCGTAAACAACGGAGCGTTTACCGCCGGCAGCTTTACCAAAGATGATTTGATAACCGCAATGATGGGGCGCAAGCTGGAAAACAGCGACTATGAGGTGATTCAGGTCAAAGAGGATGCCCCGGTAGTACTTGAGCTTAAAGATTTCACCAGCGCAAAAAAATTCCAGAATATCAATCTGCAGATTCAGGAAGGCGATATCGTTGGGGTGTGCGGACTGCTGGGAGCGGGAAAAACGGAAATCGCACGGGCGGTTTTCGGTCTGGACTCCTACGATTCGGGGGACATTCTGCTTTTCGGCAAGAGAATGGCAAAACCGCGGCCCGATAAAATGATCGAAAACAAAGTGGCTTTGCTCACCGAGGAAAGAAAGCTCGAAGGCTTCGTGCCTTTGCTTTCCATCCGGGAGAACATAACACTATCCATTATAGAAAGAATGCGCGGAAATGGCCGGGCGATCGACCGGAAAAAACAGCAGGAGCATTCCCAGCGGTTTGCCGAACAGATGAAGGTGAAAATGTCCGGCATTGAGCAGTCCGTCGTGTCGCTCAGCGGAGGAAATCAGCAGAAGGTCGTTATTGCGAAGTGCCTTTCCAGTGAACCCCGGCTCTTTTTGCTGGACGAACCTACCCGCGGTGTGGACGTTTACGCGAAATCGGAAATTTATAAGATTTTAAGAAATGCGGCGGAAGCCGGGACCGCGATTCTTATTTTTTCCTCAGAGCTGGAGGAGCTTCTGGAAAACTGCAGTAAAATCATTATTTTGAAAAAAGGCAGCGTTTCCGGCATTGTCAATGCGGCAGAAATGACAAAAAATGATTTAATGGGCCTGATCGGCTAAGGGAGGTCAACACGATGCAAAACGAATTGAAAAAAATACGGAAGTATTTTTCTGAGGACGCTGTGCGTCTGGGCATCATCGCGGTGTTTTTGATTGTAATGCCTTTTGTGTCCCCGTATTTTCTGAAAACTAAGAACATCATGAATATCCTGCAGAACATTTCCCTGCAGGGGATAACGGCCATCGGAATGACGATGGTAATTATCACGGGCAGCGGCGGCATCGACATTTCGGTCGGCGGCGTGCTGGCGCTTTCCGTCTGGGTTGCGGCCCTGATGATGAAAAGCGGCGTTTCATGGGTGCTGGCGGTTGCCGTGGCCATTTTGATCGCTGCGTTCTGCGGCATGGTGAACGCGTTCTCCGTGGGAATCATGAAAATTCCTCCCATGATCGCGACTCTGGCCATGATGTATATGACCCGCGGGCTGCAGACCGTTATTTCCCACGGCTCCACCCTGAACGGCCTGCCCGAGCAGTTCCAGTATATCGGGCAGGGAATGGTCTTCGGCGCGATTCCCATTCCCGCGATCCTGATTGTGCTTCTGTACATAGTCGCTGCGTGGTTCATGAACAAAACGGTCACCGGCCGGAATATCTACGCGATTGGCGGAAATCCGGAGGCCGCGCGTGTAGCCGGTATTAAAAACAATCATGTAATTTTCTTCTGCTATATCGCCTGTTCCGTTCTGGCGGCAATCGCCGGACTGATCTTCATTGCAAGAATGGACTCCGCGCCCGCGACGGTCGCGAACAATCTGGAAATGAAAGCCATCATGGGCGCCGTGATCGGCGGAACCAGCGTCACCTTCGGCGGCAAGGGAAAAATGATGGGAACCTTCCTCGGGGTTGTCATTGTCGGCCTGATCAGCAACGCGCTGGACCTGATGGGGGTTTCCGCCTATTATCAGCAGTTCATTCAGGGCGCGCTGGTTCTGGTCGTCGTATTTCTGGAAGCTGTCCGGACGAGAAGGGAAGCCAGGAGAAGCTGATCCGTCCCGCGGCAAAAGCCGGAACCGGTTGTCCGGTGATTACGATTCAAAGCAATACTACGTCTGGAGGGCAATTATTAGATGAGAAATGCGCTATATATCCAATCGGGAGGGCCTACCACGGTGATCAACACCTCGGCGTATGGGGTAATTACCGCGTGCAGGGAAAATTCAGATAAAATCGGCAGGCTGTACTGCGCCGAATACGGCATGGTCGGACTGCTCAACAACCGGTTAATTGATGTCTACTCGGAAGACAGCACCCAGCTGGAACTGTTACAGCAGACGCCCTCCTCCATTTTCGGTTCCTGCCGGTACCATGTGACGGATGAAAGCGATTACCGCAAAATTCTGACTACTTTACAGCAGCATGATATCGGTTATCTCTTTTACAACGGCGGAAACGGCACGCTGCGCGCCTGCAGGGACCTGATCCGCTATCTTGACAGCCGGAACTATGACTGTAATGTTGTCGTAGTGCCCAAAACGGTGGATAACGACATCGGCGGCATCGACCATTCCCCGGGCTTCCCCTCCGCGGCGCGCCATGTGGCTATTACCGTTTCGGAGCTTGCCCACGACATCCGGGTCTATGACACGGGACTGATAACGGTCGTAGAGGTGATGGGGCGCAACACCGGGTGGCTTGCCGCCGCAACCCTGCTGAGCAGCAGGGACGGAAACGGGCCGGACCTGATCTATACGCCGGAGGTGCCCTTTGAAACGGAACGCTTTCTCAAAGATATCCGCGGGGTATATGAGCAAAAAGGGAAATGCCTTGCCGTTGTCGCGGAGGGCGTGAGAGATTCCGGCGGGAAATATCTGTTTGAGTACGGCAGGGAAAACGCGGTGGAAAATCCCGAAATCAGCATGGGCGGCGTAACGCCCTACCTGACCATGCTGCTCCGCGGCGAGTTTCACTGTAAGGTCCGCGGGATCGACCTGGGGCTGATGCAGCGCTGCGG
>UREO01000185.1 GCA_900546895.1 uncultured Oscillospiraceae bacterium | reverse complement strand
CATTAAAACCGTGTATTCCAGTTTGCTGCTTTCTTTGTGCCTTTCGGGCCTTGAGCGCTTTTATCCGATGAGCAGGCCGCTCACCGATCAGCCGATGCTGGAGCTGGTATTTGCGGTGGCGCTGCCCGCGTTCGGTTCGGCCCTGCTGTTCAACATGGACGCCTCCAGCGGCGGCACGGACATTGCCGCCCTGATCATGCAAAAATATACCACCTTCGACATTGGACACGCACTGTTTTACAGCGACGTGCTGATTACCCTGTCCGCTTTTTTTGTTTTCGACATCAAGACCGCGCTGTTCTCCACCTTCGGCCTGCTGGCCAAATCGCTGGCCATTGACAACGTGATTGAAAGCATCAACCTCGCCAAATATTTTAACGTGGTCTGCTCCAATCCGGAGATCATCTGCCATTACATTGTACACGACTTGAAACGAAGCGCTACGGTCTGCGACGCGGAAGGAGCTTTTTCCCACAAGCACAAATATATTATCTTCACCGCCATGCGCCGTCCACAGGCGGTACAGCTCAGACGGTACATTAAAAAAGTGGAGCCGGACGCCTTTATCCTGATCTCAAACACCAGCGAAATCATCGGCAAAGGCTTTCACGGCTGAAAAGAAAATCCTGCAGAAGCGAAGCGGAAACTTTCCGTTTCGCTTTTTTATTTGACAATCCCGCCGTTTTGATCTATTATAAATCAGTAATCTAGTAATTTACTAATTTACTAAAAATCCATTTCCATTTGCAAAACGCAACCACATTCATCCCGGCCAAAGGCGGGGGATGAATGTAACCTGATTGCAGAATTAACTGGAAATGCTGTAAATTTATGAGGTGAAGTTATGAAAATTCCCGCGACATTGAAGCACAAACCCGTAATCGTATCGGAAAATTACGAAAACATTGACGGAAGAAGCGCTTACCATTCCGACACAAAGGGGCTTTCTTTGGGGCTGGCGCAATGGAACGACCGCGGCAAGGTGGACATTTCGGCAAAGGTATGGCGCTATACGGGCGAAAAATGGTCGCGCCAGTCGGAAGAGCTGCCGCTGCACCGCGTGATCGACCTCGCCATCCTGATTTGCCGGGCAAAGCAGTATTTTTCGGAAGCCTACCGCTTTGAAAAGCTGTACGACCCGGAGCACACCACCATCGACCGCATCGGGCTGCAGGGCGATGCCATGACCGTCTCCGTCTGTACGGACAACCCGATGATCGATGAAGATATCCAGCTTTTCTCGCAGGCGCTCAGCAACAACGATGAATTTTTAAGCGAACGCCTGAAAACGCTCGCGCGCATTCTGAAGGATATGGGGTATTAAAAAGATGGACAAACAAAACAAAAAGGAACTGACCGCAAGATATAAGGAACGCAAAATCATCGGCGGCGTATACGCGGTTGTAAACAGCGCGACAGGCAAAATGCTGGTTCTGTCAGCCAACGACCTGCAGGGCAGCAGAAACCGGTTCGAGTTTTCCCAGAAAACGGGCAGCTGTATTAACTTAAAGCTGCAGGACGACTGGCAGAAATACGGAAGCTCCGCCTTCCGCTTTGAGGTTCTGGAGGAGCTGGCAAAAAAGGAGACCCAAACACCGGGGGAATTTGCACAGGATATCGATACTCTGTACGAACTTTGGGCGGAAAAGCTCAGCGGAAAAGACCTGTATTGACCAGAAAATGCAAAAAGCCTGTCGGCATCGATGAAACTGGGCAGAGCAGGAGAATTTGAAATTTTCCGGGGTTAATTTTTTGTAATTAAAATTATATAATATTATTGACAAATTATATAACGTGTATATAATATTAATAAGGAAACCGAAGATGTTTTTACCGGCGGGCCCACGCCCGGCGCACCGGAGGAAACGGGCGCCAGCGCTGCATGGCTTGACCGGCTGCCTGAACAGAAATACACGTAATAACAATTGGATTGGGATGAGCATCATGGGAAGAAGCGTATACAGCCTGGTACTGATCAACGATGTTGTAGCCGCCATAGATAAAATTGCATACGAAAAGAAGACGAGCCGCAGCAATCTGATCAATCAGATTCTGGCCGAATACTGTTCGTACTCCACCCCCGAAATGCGCATGCGGGACATTTTTGAAGGCGTAGAGCAGATGATGGCCGACTGGGAAAGCTTTCAGGTCCAGCTTCAGCCCAGCGACGCAATGATCTCTATCCGAAGCGCGTTAAGGTACCGATACAAGCCTACTATCCGTTATACGTTGGAGCTGTACCGGACGTGCGGACCAACGGTGGGAGAGCTGCGCGTTTCGATGAGAACGCAGAGCCGGCAGCTGATCGAGATTCTAAATGATTTTTTTGATTTCTGGTTTGCACTGGAAAATAAATATATCGGTTCCCTGTTCCCGTATGGAGAGGTTATCTGCGAAATTACGCCCGGAAAGTGCGCACGGCAGTTTCTGCTGCCGCAGGACAGCGCACGGCAGACAAACGAGGCCATCGCGGCCGCGATTTCGGATTATATTCATGTATTTGATACCTGTATAAAGCTGTACTTCGCCCATCTGGACGAACCGGAAAAGGCGCTTGCGGCTCTTGAGAAAAAATATCTTCAATATAGGAAAAACAGTGTCATGATATAGCAATGATGAGCAAGGAGGTTTGATTTTATGAACGCTCAGAAATTTACCCAAAAATCACTGGAGGCTATCCAGGAAGCGCAGAACATCGCGATTGAACACAACAATATGCAGATTGAGGAAGAGCATTTGCTGCAGGCGCTTCTGACGCAGGAAAACGGCCTGATTCCCCAGCTTTTCAAAAAGATGGATATCCAGCCGGAAGCCGTCCTGCGCAGCGTGGAACAGCAGGTCGCAAAGCTGCCCGGCGTGACCGGTCCGGGACGCGAGCCCGGAAAGATCTATGTTTCGGCGGATGTGGACGCGGCGCTGGTCGGTGCGGAAAAGGAAGCCGAGCGCATGAAGGACGAATACGTCTCGGTTGAACATATTCTGCTGGCCCTCCTGAACCACCCGAACGCCGGGGTACAGACTGTTTTCAACACTTTCGGCATCAACAAAAACAAATTTCTTACCGCACTGTCCACCGTGCGCGGCAATACCCGGGTGACGAGCGATACCCCGGAGGAAACCTACGATTCGCTTTCGAAGTACGGGCAGGATCTGGTGGAGCTGGCGAAAAACCACAAGCTGGACCCGGTCATCGGCAGGGACTCCGAAATTCGCAACGTCATCCGCATCCTTTCCCGCAAAAGCAAGAACAACCCCGTTCTGATCGGCGAGCCCGGCGTGGGCAAAACGGCCATTGCCGAGGGCCTTGCCATCCGCATTGTACGCGGGGACGTGCCAAACAATCTGAAGGAACGAAAGCTGTTTTCTCTGGACATGGGCGCGCTGATCGCCGGGGCAAAGTTCCGCGGCGAGTTTGAGGAAAGGCTCAAGGCCGTCCTGAACGAGGTCAAAAAGAGCGAAGGGAAAATTCTCTTGTTTATCGACGAGCTGCACACCATTGTGGGCGCGGGCAAAACCGAAGGCTCCATGGACGCGGGCAATATTCTAAAGCCCATGCTTGCGCGCGGCGAGCTGCACTGCATCGGCGCCACCACCCTGAACGAGTACCACCAGTACATTGAAAAGGATGCGGCGCTGGAACGGCGTTTCCAGCCGGTCATGGTGGAGGAACCCAGCGTTGCGGACACCATTTCCATCCTGCGCGGGCTGAAGGAACGGTACGAGGTTTTCCACGGCGTCAAAATTCAGGATCAGGCGCTGATCGCGGCCGCCGTGCTTTCCAACCGCTACATCTCCGACCGGTTCCTGCCGGACAAGGCGATCGACCTGGTGGACGAAGCCTGCGCGATGGTCCGTACCGAGATCGATTCGATGCCGGCGGAGCTTGATGAGATTTCCCGGAAAATTATGCAGTATGAAATTGAAGAAGCGGCGCTGAAAAAGGAAACCGACTCCCTTTCCCAGGAGCATCTGAAGGAAATCCAGAAGGAACTGGCCGACCTGCGCGCACAGTTCAAGGAAATGAAAGCAAAATGGGAAAACGAAAAACAGGCTATTTCCAAGGTTCAGAAGCTGCGCGAGGAAATCGAAAAGGTCAACGCGGAAATTGAAAAGGCGGAGCGCAGCTATGACCTGAATAAAGCGGCGGAATACAAATACGGCAAGCTCCCCGAGCTGACCAAGCAGTTGGAAGCGGAGGAACAGATTGCGGAACAGACGCAGGCTTCCGACTCTCTGCTGCGCGACAGGGTCACCGACGAGGAAATTGCGAAGATCATCGGGCGCTGGACCGGTATCCCGGTCTCCAGACTGATGGAGGGCGAGCGCGAAAAGCTTCTCAGGCTGGACGATATCCTGCACGAACGGGTGATCGGTCAGGACGAGGCCGTAGAAAAGGTGACGGAAGCGATTCTCCGTTCCCGCGCGGGCATTCAGGACCCCAACCGGCCGATCGGCTCGTTCCTGTTCCTCGGCCCCACCGGCGTAGGCAAAACCGAGTTGGCCAAGGCGCTGGCTCAGGCGCTGTTTGACGACGAGCACAACATGGTGCGCATCGATATGACGGAATACATGGAAAAATATTCGGTGTCCCGCCTGATTGGGGCGCCTCCGGGCTACGTCGGCTACGAGGAGGGCGGCCAGCTGACGGAAGCAGTGCGCCGACACCCGTACTCCGTCGTGCTGTTCGACGAGGTGGAAAAGGCCCATCCCGACGTGTTCAATATTTTGCTGCAGGTTCTGGACGACGGCAGAATCACCGACTCCCAGGGCAGGACGGTGGACTTTAAAAATACCATCATCATCCTCACCTCCAATCTGGGCTCCGGCACGATACTGGAGGGGATACAGCCGGACGGGCAAATCAGCGAGGAAGCCAAGGCGCAGGTACACGCCATGCTCAGGCAGCAGTTCCGCCCGGAATTCTTAAACCGGCTGGACGAAATCGTCTTCTACAAGCCGCTGACCAGACTGGAAATCGACCGGATCGTCGACCTTCTGATTGCGGACCTGCAGAAGCGCCTGGAAGAAAAGCAGCTCGGCGTAAAATTGATGCCCGCTGCCAAAGAGTACGTTGTGGATCAGGGCTATGACCCCGTTTACGGCGCCCGTCCGCTGAAAAGGCTGATTCAGAGCAAGGTGGAGACCTTGATCGCAAAGGCCATCATCTCTCAGGATCTAAAGCCCAAAACAACGTTGACAATCGATTACAATGGCAGTAAGCTTATTGTAAAAGAAAAGGAAACGGGGAATGAACCATCATGATGTACAGGATTTTTGGGGACACCATCGTGGCCCGAATCGACCGCGGTGAGGAAATTGTCCAAAGTCTGAAGGCTATCTGTGAAAAGGAAACCGTCGGTCTTGCCAGCGTCACCGCCCTTGGCGCGGTGGGGCACGCGGTCGTGGGCCTCTACCGTGTCGGGGAAAAGAAGTATTATTCCAACACCCTTGACGGAGAAATGGAAATGACCGCGCTGACCGGCAATGTTACGCAAAAAGACGGAGAAGTATATCTGCACCTCCACGCCAATTTTGCCGACGCACAGGGACATGTTTTCGGCGGCCATCTAAACGAAGCCGTCGTCAGCGCTACATGCGAAATGTTTATCCATACTTTAAAGGGTTCCGTGGGACGCCGCCCGGATGAAGTTACGGGATTGAACTTATTAGATATGTAATAATGATCTGCTCAGATAAAATGATATAATAAGAAATGAGGAAAATTATATGGTAAAACACATCGTCCTATGGACTCTGACGGAAGAAGCCAGAAAAAACATTGACGCGGTTGCGGAGGATCTGCAAAAAAGGTTCCAAGCGCTGCTGGGAGTGGTAGACGGGCTGACGGCGATTGAAATTGGCCGTAACTACAACGGCGGGACCTTCGATCTGGTTCTGTACTGTGAATTCACCACCAGGGAAGCGCAGGATAATTATCAGAACCACCCCGCGCACGTCGCCGTGAAACAGGTCGTCCACTCGCTTGTGTGCGGCAGGGACTGCGTCGATTACGAAATTTAACAGGTTCATTCTTTAAATGAAGCAGGGAAGACAGCGATCGGGCTGGCTTCCCTGCTTCTTTCGTTTAGCGCCGAATATTCGGCATCTGAATGGTACAAAAATCGTTTTCACAGGATATCCCTAAAGGGAATCATTTCAAAAAAGCCTCTCCGTTCGCGTGACGTTTTTTGTAATAAACCAGAGCGGCCAGCACCACTAGAATGCAGAACGCCGCATACAGGAAAAAGAG
>UREO01000184.1 GCA_900546895.1 uncultured Oscillospiraceae bacterium | reverse complement strand
GGAATATGCCCATGCAAACAATGTGCTTGCGATTCCCGGAGCCTTCAGTCCGAGCGAAATTTACCAGATGTATTTGTCCGGCGCCGATATTGTCAAGGTTTTTCCGGTCAGCACGCTGGAACCTGGCTACGGAAAAGCTCTCAAGGCCCCGTTGGGCAATATCCCGTTGATGGGAGTCGGCGGCGTGGGGCTTTCCAACGCTGCGGCACTGCTGAAAAATGGGATTGATTACCTTGGAATCGGCAGCAAGATGTTTGAGAAAGAGGATATCATTGCGGGGAATGTCGCCAATCTGGCGCAGAGCATCGAAAAATACAAACAAGCAATTGGAGTGATCTGACTTGGAAAAAATCGTGGTAACCCCAGAGGATGTCTACATCCATCTGAAGTGCAAGACTGGGGAGGAGGTACTGAGCTTTCTCACCAATCGGCTCGTTGAAGATAAACGGGTGAAAAAGGAATATGTACAGGCGATATTGGACCGCGAGTACCAGTATCCGACGGGCCTTTACACCGGGGACATCAGCGTTGCCCTGCCGCACGCCGACTATAGGCTGGTCAATGAGTCCGCTATTATTATCGGTGTTCTGGATGCGCCGGTAACGTTCCGCCAGATGAGTGACCCTGACGCGGAGGTGGCGGTTTCTGTGGTGATTCTGCTGGCTCTGAAAGACCCTCATGGGCACACTGATGTTTTGAAACAGGTAACGGATCTCATACAGGAACAGGATGCCCTGAAGAAAATCACGGAAGCGACAAACCGCAAGGATATTTACGGGATCATCAGCAAATATTTTTGACTGCGTTTTTGCGGATGAAATAATTACGGCTGACGCCGCAAACGTCGGCCAAACGAAAGGAATGTCGAGAATGAAAAAACTTTTGGTTGCCTGCGGCAACGGAATCGCGACCTCCACTATCGCCGCCGTTAAAATCAGAGAGGCGTGCGAGGAGAAGAAGATCCCTGTCGCGATTACACAGTGCAAAATTCTGGAGGTCCTCTCCAAGGCGGAAGATTATGATCTGATCGTCACCACGGGGAAATTTCAGGACCCTTCTATCAAAACCCCTATTTTCAGTGCGATTTCTCTGCTGACCGGAATCGGCGCGGAGGAGACCATCGAGAAGATCACGGATTTCCTTAGCAAGTAAAGCAAAGTCCGCCGGTATAAGGGTCCGGCGGCGGATTCCGGTTACAGGATAGCCGACGCGGCTGTCCTTCATGGGATTTCATTATAGGAGAGCCATTATGATTACAACTGTATGGCTTCCAATTTGGCAGGAGGAAAAATTATGAATCAAGTTCTTCAGGCAACCTATGTTGCCTTTCGCGCTTTAATGGGCGCGGGCGCAATCGTTATTCTACCGATTATCATCACCATTGTCGGCCTGATTGTACGGCTGAAATTTTCAAAGGCTTTAAAAGCCGGCCTGACGGTCGCCATCGGCTTCGCCGGTATCAACCTCGTGATCAACCTGCTGTCTACCAACCTGGGCCCGGCAGCCAAGGCAATGGTCCAGAATTTCGGAATCAAGCTGGATATTCTGGATGTCGGTTGGGGTGCCATCGCGGCGGTGACGTGGTCGTCGCCGATCATTCCGATCTTGATCGGCGTGATTTTTCTGACGAATATCATACTGCTGGTGTTGAGGGCATCCGATACGTTGGACGTCGACATCTGGAACTATCACCACATGGCGATCGTTGGCGTCATGGTCTATTTTGTCACAAACAACTTGCTTTACGCCTCGCTGGCCGCCCTGTTTATGGCGATCATAACCTTTAAGCTGTCGGACTGGTCTGCGCCGCTGGTTGAAAAGTATTTCGGACTGCCCAGCATTTCGCTTCCGACAATGTCTGCCTTGTCCTCTCTGCTGATTGCGGTTCCAATGAACTGGCTGCTGGACAAAATCCCCGGAGTCAACAAGATTAACTTTTCCATCAAGGATGCGCAGAAGAAATTCGGCATTTTTGGTGAACCGATTATGCTGGGCTTTCTCCTCGGTGCCGTTATCGGTTTGCTGGCGCGCTACCCCTTGGACAAGGTACTGTCGCTGGCCGTTTACATGGCTGCGGTTCTGGTGCTGATTCCAAAGATGACCTCACTGTTCGTAGAAGGCCTGATGCCGATTTCCGAAGCGGCAACCAAATTCACCCAGAAACGCTTCAAGGGCAGAAAGTTCCTGATCGGGCTTGATGCCGCCGTCATTGTCGGCGACCAGTCCGTCATTACCACTGCGCTGATCGTTACGCCTATCACTATTCTGATGGCCGCGATTCTGCCGGGGAACAGGGTGCTGCCGTTTGCGGATCTCGCCGTCATCACATTCCGTGTAGCGCTGATTGTCGCGTTGTGTAACGGGAACCTGTTCAAGAGTATTATCATAGGAATCTTCACCACAGGCGCCATTTTGCTTGCCGGTACTGCCACCTCTCCGGTTCTGACCGCGCTTGCAAAATCCACGGGCCTCAATCTTGCGAACGGATCGCAGATTTCCTGCTTTGCGGCGACCAGCCTGTCGGTAAGTTACCTTGTCTATGAGGTGTTCGTTTCCAACGTACTGATTACCCTGCCGATCCTGATCGTCGTACTAGCGGCCTGCTGGTACTACTTCGGGCATGTCAGGAAATTAAGAGGAATTATGGAGGAAGCTTCATGAAGATCAGTTCAATTAAAGTTTATACTGTCAAACCAAGATGGATATTTATCAAAATTTCGACGGACGAGGGTGTTGAAGGCTGGGGCGAAATGATCTCCGGTACCAAGACGAAAACTGTCGTCGCCGGAGCCTATGAAATCGGCAATACGCTGATCGGCCGCAACCCGTTTGCTATTGAAGGCATTTGGGAGGAATTGTACAAGTCGTTTTTCCGGGGCGGCCCGATCAATTCCACCATTGTGTCCGGCATTGAAATGGCTTTGTGGGACATCAAGGGCAAGGCACTGAATGTGCCCGTCTATGAGCTTTTGGGCGGTGCTGCTAGGGATAAGATCAAGGTCTACTCCTGGATCGGAGGGGACCATCCGCATGATGTGGTGGCGAATGCGCAGGAGCGCGTCGATGCCGGATTCGACTCGGTCAAAATGAATGCGACTTCGGAACTGCATTATATCGATTCCTTTAAAAAAATTCAGGAAGTCCTCGACCGCGTCGGCTCGCTGCGCGACAAATTCGGATATGATCTCGGGATCGGCATCGATTTTCACGGCAGAGTTCACAAGCCGATGGCCAAGGTACTTGCAAAAGAGCTGGAGCCCTACCGGCTGATGTTTCTGGAAGAGGTCGTACTGCCGGAAAACGAGGAAGCCTTCCGGGAAGTGGCGCTGCACACCTCCACCCCGCTGGCAACCGGCGAGCGCCTGAATTCCCGTTGGGCATTCAAAAACCTGTTCCGCGAGGGCGTCATCGATATCGTGCAGCCTGATGTCGCGCTGGTCGGGGGAATTTTGGAAACAAAGAAGATTGCGGCAATGGCTGAGGGCTTTGACATGGCCGCTGCACCGCATGCGCCTTACGGCCCGATCGCTCTGGCCGCGACTTTGCAGGTGGATGCCTGTACCCCGAACGTGTTTATCCAGGAGCAATCCCTCGGTATCCACTACAACCGGGATTATGATCTGCTTGATTTTGTAAAAAACAAAGAAATTTTTCAATACAGGGACGGATATGTCGGCCTGCCGACGAAGCCGGGCCTCGGCATCGAGTTGGACGAAGAAAAAATCAAGAAGGTTTCCATGGGCGAACTGGTCTGGACGAACCCGAAATGGAAGAACTACGACGGTACCTTCGCAGAGTGGTAACCGTACTTTTCGTGTCAATATTTTGAAAGGAGCGCATGATCGGCGTGCGTCCTATTGTCCCGGTCATGAAACATACCATGAAGGAATTCACCTATAAAGTCACGGATCCCGAAGGATTCCATGCCCGCCCGGCGGGCCAGCTTGTCAAATTTGCACAGGGACTCGATTCCGAAGTAACTGTTTCACTGGACGGCAGAAAGGCCGATGCAAGGAAAATTTTTGCAGTCATGGGCCTGTGCGTCAAGCAGGACAATGTTATTACCGTATCGGTATCCGGTGGCAGCGAGGAGACAAACACCGCTTCCCTGAAGGCCTTTTTTGAGAAAAGCGTTTAGGCTGTCAGCACTGGAATTTTCTATAGTCACACTAACGCCGGCAGGGCTGGCCGGATACCCGACTCTGCGGTCATTTTTATCATCGGCAGGTCTGCCCGCAAATCTTTCATTCATGGTCCAATCTCATAACACATTGCATAAAGCGACGGCCTTAAAAAGAGTAAAAAACGTCTTAAAGCGGCTTCTGACAAGCCATTTAAGACGTTTTTTTGTTTAGGCTTGTTTAATGTGTTGTTGACAAAGCGAACCCTTGTACCTTGTTGGACGCAGAATTGCCGCTAGATATACTGAGAAATTCGATATCCTTTTTCGTTGCTTTTATCTTTCTTCGGTAAAATTGTGATATACTAAATTATTATGTCCGGAACTTTAGCGGAATGAAAGTCAGCCGATTGCCGGGTGTGGTTAAGGGGGAAGTTCTTCTCTTTTCATGGCTTACGGGAGGTGCATTATGGCGGTTTTACTGGGGAAATTATATTCTGAAATCGGCCCGAAGTATCAGCTCAAACTGATTGCGGGAAAAGAAGGAATCTTCAATTTAGTGGATTGGGTCCAGATTGTTGAAAACAGCAACCTGATTCCTTTTCAAAGGCAGAATGAGCTGGTTATTTCAACCGGCGTTGCGAACCATGATGAAGAAGGGCTGTTATCCTTTTGCAAACAGCTTTATGACAGGGAAATAAGCGGGCTGATCATTAATATTGGACCTTATATCGAAAACATATCTCCCGGGATCATTCAATACTGCAATCAAGTAGGATTCCCGCTTTTTGTGCTGCCATGGGAAGTCCGTCTTGTTGATATCATGCATGATATGGGCCGTTCTATTTTGAAGAGGGAGCAGATTGAAGACAACCTTTCCGAAGCAGTTCAGAATGCTATTTTTTCACCGAAGGAACAGGATGTCTATAAAAAAATACTGGCCAGAAACGGTTTTGGCGAGGACACCAGATATTGCTTGATCGCTTTGGCTCTGCAGGCCGGAATGAAAGAGAACATAGAATATGATATCAATCTGGCGACTGGTAAGCTTATCGAGGACTTAAACAGGGTCAATGCTTCCTTTATCCTTTTTACAAGGGATAAACATATCTATATGGTCTCTGCGAACTATAATGAGGGAGAAATTGATTCAATCAAACAGAGCATTCGAAAGCTCCAGAGAACATATGCGAAACAATTTCAGATGAACGCGGTTTTTTCCCCGAGAAATTTACCCGTTGAATCCCTGAGCGATTATTATAAACGGCTGAACGCAATGCTGAAGCTGGCCGTCAGTCAGAACCGGGAAATGATGGAATATGACGAGGAGGTTATTTACAAATTGATTCTGGCAGTCGGTTCACAGAAGGAAATCAAAGCCTTTCACAAAAATACCTATGGCCGGCTTGCCGAATATGACAAAGCGAACCATACAAGTTGCTGCGAACTCTTAAAGCAGTATTTTAAAATGAACGGAAGTATTCAGAAACTGGCTGACTTAAACTTTGTCCATAGAAACACCATTAATTATCAATTGAGAAAAATTGAAAAAATATGTAATATAAATTTGGAAAATTGGGAGGACAGGCTGAAAATTCATCTGAGCATTTTTATGGATGATCTATTATGAGTTGTGCACGCGCACAAAATATTTCGAGCTTGTGTTTGTTGACAATCCAAATATGATCTGCTATAATCGTCCTAACATAAGACACATACACTAAATAGTAGACAAATTGAGAGCAAAGAAGCTATCCTTAACGGGAGTTTCCTTGCCCTTTTTTTATTCATTAATATCTGCATATTTATTCAATTTAGAAAGAATCTACAGCAATTCCATTTTAGTTTGCAAAGCAAACTTGTTGCAGAATCAACTGGAAATTCTGTAAGCAACAGAAAACAGAAATTATAATATCGGGAATTGTCGAGCACGGTTAAAAGCAAAGGGGCTTTATTCATCCGGATAAAGCCCCTTTGCTTTTTTGATTTTTCTGTCAGCGCATTTTCAGCTTGAAATAGAAGCAGAGCATTCTTTGCTTTTATCATACACAGAACTTCAAAAATTCAACCATCTCTAAGGAGGAAAGAACAGTGAAAAGAAAAATCATATCTATTTTGTTGGCAGTAACAC
>UREO01000183.1 GCA_900546895.1 uncultured Oscillospiraceae bacterium | reverse complement strand
ATATCAAATACATTTTGGATGAGGTCTCCAACGACGGCGTTGCAACTTACAAAAGAATTTACGGTGACTGGACGAAGCCCGCGCTCGGCTCTTGGAAAAACGTGCTGCTGGAGTTTTCGATTACTCCCATTCAGCAGTACGGCTATACCACAGGGAAGAACGCGACGGATTCCGCGATGATTATTGATGCGATGGACATCCTGTACTCCGGAAATGTGGAAGGATTCTGCATCGTCTCCAGTGACAGCGACTTTACGCGCCTTGCGGTGCGGCTGCGCGAATCCGGTATGAACGTGGTCGGTATGGGGGAAAAGAAAACGCCCCCGCCGTTTATATCCGCCTGTAATAAGTTCCGCTATCTGGAGGTTCTGGCGCGTGAAACGGCAGCGTCCAACGATTTGCCCGAGGAAGGGGAAGCGACGGAAACGGTCGCACCGGAAATGACGCCCCTGGAAACGATAAAAAGCGCCGTCCGCACGATCGTCCAGGAAATATCCGACGACGACGGAAGGGCCTTCGTCGGTGAAATCGGGAACATGCTGGTTCGCCGCTATCCCGATTTTGACGTCAGAAATTACGGCTTTAAAAAGCTGACCCCGCTGCTCCAGTCGCTGAAAATTTTCGATATCTTTTCGGAACGGAACAGCGACGGCTACAACAGACTGGTTTATATTAAAGAAAAAAGCGCTCCCGTACAGCAGAAAACGAACGCAAAAAAACTGCATACCAAATAAAACCGGGGTCCATGACATTGTCATGGACCCCGATTGCTCTCTGCTGTCAGCTTATTGCGCGGGAAGCTCGTGTTTCTTGTTACCCAGATAGGCGGCTTTGACTTCGGCATTTTCCAGAAGCTCCCGTCCCTTGCCGGAAAGCTTGATGCGCCCCGTTTCAAGCACGTGCCCCTGATCCGCCACCCGTAGCGCCAGATTGGCGTTCTGTTCAATCAGAAGAATGGTGACGCCCAGCTTGTTGATTTCCTTGATGATTTCAAAAATGCCCTTGACTACCAGCGGGGCAAGACCGAGCGAGGGCTCATCCATCATAATCAGCTCGGGCCTGCTCATGAGCGCGCGGCCCACGGCCAGCATCTGCTGTTCGCCGCCGGAAAGGGTTCCGGCAAGCTGCCAGGAGCGTTCTTTCAGGCGGGGGAAAAGTTCGTAAACCCATTTGATATCTTCTGAGTAATCGTCTTTTCTCATGTATGCGCCGATTTTCAGGTTTTCGAGAACCGTCAGGTTCGGGAAAATACGGCGGCCTTCCGGAACCAGCGTGATCCCGTGGCGCACGATTTCCTCCGAAGGCTTTCCGGTAATGTCTGCGTCGTTATAAATGATCCTGCCGCCCTGCGGCTTGACCAGGCCGACCACGGTGCGCAGGGTCGTGCTTTTGCCCGCGCCGTTTGCGCCGATCAGCGTGACGATACTCTTGTCCGGCACTTCAAAGGAAATGCCCTTGACCGCCTCGATACCGCCGTAGGAAACATATAAGTTCTCAATTTTCAGCATCTTCGTCCACCCCCAAATAAGCCTCTACCACACGCGGGTTGTTCTGTATTTCGGCGGGGGTCCCCTTGCCGATCGTCTGACCGAAGTCCAGCACATAAATCCGGTCGGATATCTCCATCACCAGATCCATATGGTGCTCAATCAGGAAAACCGTCAGGTTGAAATCCTGCTGAATCTGCTTGATAGAGGCGGTCAGGTCCTCGGTTTCCTGCGGGTTCATCCCGGCCGCGGGTTCGTCGAGCAGCAGAAGCTCCGGCTTGGTGGCCAGCGCGCGCGCAATTTCAAGGTGGCGCTGCTGCCCGTAGGGGAGGGAGCTTGCAACGGCGTCTTTCACGTCGGCCAGCCCCATCCTTTCCAAAAGCTCTTCGCTTTCCTCGCGCATCCTTTTCTCGGCGCGAACCGCGCCCGGAAGCCGCAGGGTTGCGCTGAAAAGATTGCTTTTCATGGAAAAGTGTTTCGCAATGATGATATTGTCAAATACGGACAAATCTTTAAACAGTCGGATATTCTGAAAGGTACGCGCTACGCCCTTGCGGGTGATTTTATCCGGGCTCATACCCGTGATATCCTCCCCATGCAAAAAGATTTTACCGCTGGAAGGGGTGTACACGCCGGTAATCATGTTGAATGCGGTCGTTTTGCCCGCACCGTTCGGGCCGATCAGAGCTACGATCTGGTGCTCCCGAATTGTCAGGTGCAGATTGTCGACCGCGACGACGCCCCCGAACTGCATGGTCATATTTTCGGTTCTGAGTACGATGTTTTTATCAATTGTTTCATTGATGCTTTTATTGTCCGGTGTCATTTCGTGCTGCCCCCTTCTGTGCTTTTCGGGGCTTTTTTAGACCTGTGCTTTTCAAAGAATTTAAAAATCCTGTCCCAGGTCAGTTCCGTTCTGCCCATTAAGCCCTTGCTGTAGAACAGAACGATGATCATCAGCAGAAGGGAGAAGATCACCATGCTGAAGCCGGGGCGGAACAGCGAAATTTCGTAACCGGCAACGGTCAGGGGTTCGTCAAAGGTGCGCAGAAGCTCCAGTCCGCAGGTTACGATAAACGACGCAATGACGGTGCCGCTGATGCTGCCCATGCCGCCCAGAACGATAATCAGCAGGAAGTTGTAGGTGAGCGTAAAATAGAACTGCTTGGGGTCCACCGTGCCGAGCAGGGAAGCGTAAAGGCCCCCGCCGACGCCGGCGAAAAAGCCGCCCACGACAAAGGACAGGACCTTGTGTTTGAACAGGTTGATGCCCATTGCCTCGGCCGCGATATCGTCCTCGCGGATTGCCTTGAACGCGCGCCCGTAGCTGGAATTGATCAGCAGCGCGGTTAGAATCAGGATAATGATGGCGACGCCGAACGACCACCACATGTTGTTTGCGTTATCCGGAATTTTGTTGATTCCGAGCGCTCCGTTCGTTATGCTCTGCAGGTTGGTGAGCAGGATGCGGATGATTTCCGAAAAGCCCAGCGTTGCGATCGCCAGATAGTCGCCGCGCAGCCGCAGCACCGGCGCGCCGATCAGAAAGGCCGCGGCTCCGGCGATCACGCCGCCCAGAAGCAGCGCCGGGACAAAGGGAAGATGAATCCCGGCAATGGCCGGATTCATGGGTTCCATATAAAAGATGGTGGAACGCATATCCAGCGGAAGTGTGAAAATCGCCACCGTATACGCGCCAATCGCCATAAAACCGGCCTGACCGAGCGAGAACAAACCGGTAAAGCCGTTGATCAAATTCATGGAAAGGCCGATAATGGTATAAATTGCGCACAGATTCAGAATCCTGACGATGTACGCGTCCAGATAGTTGTTTGCGAAATAAATCAGTGCCAGTACAATGACCGCAAGAATCGCGGTGCAGATGATGTTGCGCTTTTTCGTATCTTTCATCATATCACACCTTCTCCGTTGTCTTTTCCCCGATCAGTCCCGTCGGTTTTACCAGCAGGATTAAAATCAGGAGGATGAAGGCGAATGCATCACGGTAACCGGTCAGCGGCTGGAAGAACGCAACCAGCATAACCTCAATCAGGCCGAGAATAAAGCCGCCCAGAACAGCACCCTTAATGTTGCCGATCCCGCCGATGACCGCGGCGATAAAGCATTTCAGTCCGGGCATAACGCCCATCAGGGGAGACACCTGCGGGTATTTCATTCCCCACAGAATCACGCCGACAGCGGCCAGTCCGGAGCCGATGCCAAAGGTTGCGGCGATTACCAGGTTGATGTTGATCCCCATTACGCGCGCGATTTCATAGTCCTTTGAAACGGCGCGCATCGCCATGCCGAGCTTGGTTTTGTTGGTGACGAACAGAAGAATCGCCATGCACACAATCAAAACAAGAGGCACGATGAGCGCGACCTTCTGAATGGAGACCGTCCCAAGCGAAACGGTGGACATCAATCCCAGAAAATCCGGAAAAGCCTTTGGTTTTCCGCTGAAGATATAGGTGGCGAGATTCTCAAGAAGAAAGGAAACACCGATTGCCGAAACAAGGATGGAGTCCTTCGGCGCGTCGCGCAGCGGTCGGTAGGCCACCCTTTCGATCAGCATACCCAGCCCGGCGGTCAGCACGACGACAAAAATACACGCGAAATACCACGGCAGGTGAAAGACCGCAACACCAAAAAAGGTAAAGTAGGCCGCCATCATGAAAATATCACCGTGGGCAAAGTTAATGAGGCGCAGAATTCCGTAAACCATTGTATAACCGACCGCTATCAGGGCGTACAGGCTTCCCACCGCAATTCCGTTTGCCAGATTTTGTAAAAACAGTTCCAGTGTCATAGCACAACATCCCTATATCAAATTATTCGTTATTTTGAGATAGTAACCGTATCCTTGTATGTGAATTTCCCGTTTTTCACTTCTTTGATGATAGCGGAATCTTTGTCGGGATCTCCGTCTGCGTTAAAGGTCAGCTTCCCTGTCGCGCCCTCTACATCCTTTGTCTTTGCCAAAGCGTCGCGGATAGCGGTGGAGTCGGAGGAATTGGCGGCTTCAATCGCTTTGATGATGACGAGGTAAGCGTCGTAGCCCAGCGCGCTGACTGCGGCCATGTTCTTGTCGGGGTATTCCTTCTTATAGGCTTCGACAAACTTCTTGCCCTCTTCCGTTACGGGAGAGGAATCGTCGAAGAAGGTGGAAATGGTGGCGCCCTCTACGTCGGCGCCGCCTACGGAGGTGAATTCGTCAATATCCCATGTGTCGCCGCCGAAGAACGGGGCGGTGATGCCCAGCTGACGGGCCTGCTTCATAACCAGCGCGGATTCCGTAAAGTTTCCGGGAGCGAAGATTACGTCCGGATTGGCGGCTTTTACGGTGGAAAGCTGCGCGCCGAATTCCTGATCGTTGGTGTTGTAGTTAACGGTCGTTACAACAGAATCCGGGTCGCCGGTCAGTTTGACAAATGCCTCTTTGAAATATGTAGCCAGACCGACCGCATAGTCGTTGGAAACCTCCTGGACGATGGCGGCCTTTTTCGCGCCGCTCTTAAAGGCGTAGTTCGCCATGACGGTTCCCTGAAACGGATCAAGGTAGCAGACGCGGAAATAATAGTCATTTCCCTTTGTCACCAGCGGGTTTGTGCAGGAAGCGCCCACCGCGGGAACCTTGTTTTTCTTTACCAGATCTCCCGCAGCCATGGAAAAGCTGGAGCCCCAGGAGCCGATAATGGCGGAAACCTTGTCTTTCTCAATCAGACGGGCAACGGCCGTGGTGGCCTGAGCCTTGTCAGATTTGTTGTCCGCAACAACAATTTCCACTTTTTTTCCGAGAACTTCAGGATAGAGCTTGTTAGCGATTTTTATGCCCTCGACTTCGGCCTCGCCGCCTGCGGCGTTTGCACCTGTCAAAGGTTCAAATATACCGATTTTGATGGTGTCGCCGCCGGTTTCCGCGGAGCCGGACGCGGTGTCCACTTTTTTACATCCTGAAAATGCTGTTGCTGTCATTATCAATGCCAGCAGCAGTGCTGCAATTCTCTTCATGTTAAGTTGCCTCCTCAGTCAATTCAATTTATTTTTGCGCCCCGTCCGGGACGCCTGTGAACGTTGTGTAAACTTTTTATGATTATATCATGCTAATATATAGAATTCAAGCAAAATGAATTTTTCGTTTCACAATCCGGCATTTTTGCAGTAAATTTTGCTCATTTCCGTTCAATGGGACGGGGCAATGAATATTAGCAGCCGTAAAAGTGTAAATTGACGGATATATTGCTATAATGTACGCGTTATCATTCTTTCAGGTGCAGCTTTTTGCGGCTTTTTAAGAAATCAATCTAATGCCCAGACAAAGTTATGTGAAATTTTTTGTATAATTCCTGCAAAATCAGTATTCAATCCCGAATTTATACATTTAATTACAAAAAAGTTAAAATTTTTACAAATAATACTGGAAAAATTTGAAAAAATAGATTATTATTAAAGAAAGTGGTGGGATATATTTTTTTAAGACATAATAATACAATGTTTGTGGAGGCAGGACGATGGAAGCAGTCAGAAAAAACGATAATAGCAGGTTGATCAGTATTTTGAAAAGGATATGGGACGGCCCGGATTATGAAGATGCGGAAGAAGTTTCTTCCATTCAGTTCGGCAAATCCAAAATGGAATATATTCGTGGTGAAGAAAATGTTAAGAACTTCAAGCTCGAAGTAAAGGAAGATGAGCCGGAGGACCTGCAGTTCAGCGCCCCCAAACCGATTGAAACGGGCAGGTCCGAACTCCAGCCGCTGAAACCGGATT
>UREO01000182.1 GCA_900546895.1 uncultured Oscillospiraceae bacterium | reverse complement strand
CCAGCGGATGATCAAGTCGATTCTGGAAATGTCGGAGGACGCGATCGTATTTGCCATGTTGCCGCCGATACCGGCTTCGCTGTTTTTCAGGGAGCAGTTTAAGTCCCAGTTCCATCCGTAGTTCACAAGGAAATTGACTTTCATAAGGCCACGGCCGAAACGCACCCTTTTGGAATAAGGCAGAAGCTCTTTCGGGAATAACGGTGACTCCGTATTGCCGACGATTAAGAGGTCGGCGTCCTGATTGGCAAGGTTCCTGACCGCGTCCACACAGGCGCTCCGAAAGGCTTTTGTCTGAACGGACGGACGCTTCGTGTTGTCGATGGTGAAGCCGTAGAAAGTCATTTCCTGAATCCCGAGCTCAAGGCAGGTTTTGTATAGCTCAAATCCCGGCGTAATGCCGAATTTGTAGCCGTCCTGTTTTTCATATCCGTTCTTTTCAGCCCATCGTCTGTTGCCGTCCGGAATAATCCCAATGTGCCGGGGCAGTCTGCCGAAAGATAACCCGTTCATTTTTTTCTCCGATTCGTTTGATTTTCAGAGAATAGTCTGCATAAAACAGAAACAATTATACTCAAACAGGACAGGGCTTTGTGGAACTTCACGCAATTTACATATTTTCTCACGATGATGCAATAATAAAAACAATTGTTTCACGCGGAGGATCGGATATGTTTCATTTCTCATCAAAAAGAAAAAACACGGTTGTAACAGAACAGGTTGAGCATTTCAATAAGGGGTTGGATGAAAACAGTTTAAGCCGTTCCATGAAAAGCAATGTGGAAATTATCAAAAAGCTTTTTACCGACGTGGACATCCTGATTGTCAGGTATTTTCAGAACAGGCATGATAAAAACCTGAAATACTGCATCGTCTACTGCGACGGCGTGGTCAATTTCGAGACCATCAACGAAAATATCATGAAGCCGCTGATGCTTTCCGACGCGGCGGGCGGTCATCCGGACGGGCATCTCGCTGACGATCTGATCGAAAACGTCGTTTTCGTCAATGAAATCAAAAAGACGAAGGAAATGAAAGAAATTGTGGAGTCCGTCACCTACGGCGACACCATTTTATTTGTGGAGGGCTCGGAGGAAGCCGTTATTCTGAATACCAAAGGCTTTACGACCCGCTCTATGGATGAGCCGGAGAATGAAAAAATCCTTTCGGGTCCCAGAGAGGGGTTTAATGAATCCCTGCTCCAGAATCTTTCGATGGTCCGCCGCAAAGTACGCACCAATGAGCTGAAAATGAAATTTACCACAATGGGCAGAATTACAAGGACCAAAGCCTGTATCTGCTATATTGATAAAATTGTCAACAAAAACATTTTGAAAGAGCTTTACCGCCGTCTTGAGCTGATCGATATCGACGGAGTTCTGGACACCAATTACATTACCGAGCTGATCAGGGATTCCATGTGGTCCCCTTTCCGCACGACAGGGTATACGGAACGCCCCGACGTCGTCGTGGGAAAGCTTCTGGAAGGCAGGATCGCCATTTTTCTGGATGGAACGCCGGTCGTCCTGACTGTTCCTTATCTTTTCATTGAAAATTTTCAGAGCAGTGAGGACTATTACCTGAGCTTTTATTATTCTTCGCTGTCCCGGTTCCTGCGTCTTACGGGGTTTTTCCTGACGATCGGTGTCCCGGCGCTTTATGTTGCGATTGTGGCATTTCAGCAGCAGATGCTGCCTACCCAGCTTTTAATCAGTATTGCCAGTTCCAGAAAGAGCGTGCCGCTTCCCGCCGCCGCGGAAGCGTTTATTATGCTTGCCGTATTTGATATTCTGCGTGAAACCGGAATCCGGATGCCTTCCAATATCGGACAGCCGCTCAGCATTGTCGGCGCTCTGGTTATCGGACAGGCTGCCGTGGATGCAAAGCTGGTGGCCGCTCCGATGATTATTGTCGTTGCGCTTACGGGAATTACCGGCCTGCTGGTTCCTAAAATGAACGCGCCGGTGATTTATACGCGTCTGTTCCTGCTGTCTATGGCTACCTGTTTTGGCTTGTTCGGATTTGTGCTGGGTCTTTCGGCCGTGTTGATTCATATTCTGAATCTGCACTCGTTTGGAATCCCTCAGCTTACCTTTAGAGGCGCGCTTCAATTCCAGGAAATCAAGGATACCTTTATCAGGGCGCCGTGGTGGGATATGCTTACCAGAACAAAGTCAATGACAAACAATCTTGTGCGGATGAAGAGCAGTCCCGGAGAAAGCAACGGAGGAAAACATGAGTAAGAAAACAGTCTGCCTGATGATGAGTTTGGTTCTGCTGTTTTGCCTGTCGGGCTGCTGGAGTTACCGGGGGCTGAACGAAATAACGATTGTTGCAGCAGTGGGAATCGATCTTGATCCGGATACCCAGGAGTATTTGATCAGCTGCGAAATCATTGATCTGACCGCAACAGAAAAGGGAACAGGAACCAAATCCAAGCTTGTGGAGTCAAAGGGGAAAACGGTGATGGACGCAGTCAGAAATGCAAAAAAAAGACTGCTCAATAATCTGTATTGGGGCAACAACGAGATCCTGATCATAGGGAACGGGGTTGCCAAAAGCGGTAAGCTGGACAATGTGCTTGTCTGGTTTTTATCCGATGAGGAATGCCGTGAAACGGTCGGCGTTATCGTTTCGGAGGAAAGAACGGCAAAAGATATTCTGACTCTCAAGGGGCTTGACAATTCGGTTGTCGCCTATGAAATCAAAAAAATCCTTGATGATGACCAAAGCACCGTGGGAACTATCGAAAGCGTCCCTGTGTACCGTGCGTTCAGTACGCTGAAAAGCGAGGGCCGTTCCCTTACCCTTCCGGTTTTCCGCAATGTGGAAAACGATGATGTAATGGTGGTGGAAGCAGACGGCGAGGCGGTTTTCAAAGGGAATAAACTGGTAGGGTATCTGTCCCCGGAGGAGAGCAAATATTATTTATTTGCGGTGGATGCCCTTCACGGCGGAATCCTGACCGTATCCTCGACGGGTCAAAATACTCCGGACATATCGCTCGAAATTTCAAAAAGCACAACGAAAACATCTTATTCTTATTCGGATGGAAAACTGAAAGTGACGCTTCAGATCGAGACCAGGGCCTTTGTGGACGAATCGGAAGCGGATACGGATCTGCTTGATAAAAAAACAACCGGAAAAATTGAGCAGGAAACGCAGAAAATGATTAAAGAGAAGACCGAGGACGTCGTTCACAAAGTTCAGAAAGAATATAACTCGGATATTTTCGGATTTGGAGAAATGATTTATAAGAAGGACCTGAACCTTTGGAAGCAGTTGGGACCGCAGTGGGATAAAATCTTTCCGACGATCCAGGTAGAAGTGCAGTCTAAAGTGAATATACTCAATACCGCCTTTCTCAAGCACAGTTGAAAGTGGGTGAGACCCTTGATGACGTTTATTGTAACCGGTTTATATTTGGTCATTATTCTGACTGATTTCATTCCTGTCGTAAAGAAAGGTGAAAAAAAGATCACCTGGATTTATTCCGTACTTCTCATAGCCAGTTTTTGTGTGCTGATTCTGTATACGTTTGATATTGTACTTCCCGGTCCCTCCGGCCCCATCCGGAAGATTATTGAAACCTTTTATAAACCGTAAAATACTGAAATTGCAGCGATGAACATGGAAAGGAACAGGTTCCGATGAAGAGACAGTACCTCTCAATGCGTCAGGCCATCTGTATTATTGTCGTTTATATCTGCGGAAGCAGTGTCGTGCTGGGGGGGAACTCCGAAGCGGGGCAGGATTCCTGGATTTCCGTGATCCTGTCACAGATCATTGTTATTCCGATGATTCTGATATACGCAAAAATAATCAAGCTGTTTCCGGAAAAAAATATTTTTGAGGTGACCGAAATCCTATTTGGGAAAATTGCCGGCAAAATTTTTACCGTTCTGATTACCTGGTACGCGCTTCATCTGGGGGCATTGGTCCTGCGGAATTTTTCAGAGTTTGTAGAAACAACCGCTATGCCGGAAACACCGCAGCTTGCGCTGATGATTGTAATGATTTTGGTTACCACCTATATGGCAAGAAGCGGAGCGGAAGTTTTAGGAAAGTGGTCGCTGGTAAGTCTGGTAATTATTGTTTCCATTATGTTTCTTACGATCATTCTGTTATACAATCGGTTGGATATGAATCATTTCCTTCCTGTTATGGAACACAGTACGAAAACGATACTGACAGGCTCCTATGAGCTTTTTACTTTCCCGTTTGTTGAAACGGTGCTTTTTTTGACTTTGGCCGATTCTGTAAAAAAGGAGGACAGCCCTTTCAAAATCTATGTTTTGGGGGAGGTGCTGGGGGCCCTGATTATGCTGATTGTCGCGTTGAGAAATGTCGCGGCGTTGGGTTCCGCTATGCTGGAAACGGAAATGTTCCCTTCTTATTCGGCCGCCAGAATCATCAGTATCAGCGACTTTCTTGCAAGAGTGGAAGGTTTTATCTCAACAAATTTTATTTTGGGCGGGATCACCAAAATTTCGCTTTGCCTTTTAGCGGCTTCTAAAGGATTAGCCAGTCTGTTCAATATACAGGATTGCAAGAAGCTGACGCTCCCGGTCAGCCTTAGCATGTTGGCCCTGTGCAGCGTTCTTTTCCAAAACACCATGGAAATGATTACCTTTCTGGACATCTATAAAGTTTATGCCATTCCTTTCCAAATCGTCATCCCCGTCATGATCTGGATAGGCGGTGAGATGAAAGCGCGTGTAAAGGAAGGAACGGCAGAAAAGCCCGCATAACATAAAGTTTCCGGAAAAAAAGATATTTAATCCCCGCTGCATGTTTCAATCGCCAAGCGGGGGGCAGGAACGGATTGTTTTGCTCAGAATTCTTAGATGCTGAATTGGAAATTTGAATTTTTTTTTAAAAAGTTAAATTTTTATCGTATGTCTCACGATAGAAAAACAATTTCAAATAGGAAACAATTACATCGCGTTTTTCTTAATAAAATAATATTAATTCCTATTATCTGCATTTATAAATTTGTCTCATTGAAGGATATTGCTTTATTTTTTCAACAATATGGCGGCATTACTTATCAATTTACACATATTGACTTATTAAAATTGCTTGTTATAATATTGTCGAGGTATGTTATATATATATTAGGATTCTTGTCAGGTTTTCCTGTAAATTATTCTTTATTTTGAAAGAGGATTGCTATGGAGAAAAAAATCGTGATTATCGGTGCGGGTTATTCGGGACTGCTGACCGCAAAAAAATTGGCCAAACGGCTGAAAAAGCAAGAGGTCAGCATTACCATTATTGATAAAAATCCGTTCCACACCATGCTGACCGAACTGCACGAGGTGGCTGCCGGAAGGGTAGATGAAGACAGCGTTAAGATCAGCCTCAGCAGGGTGTTTGCCGGAAGAAAGGTAAACGTCAAGCTGGATACGATTCAGTCCATTGATTTTGAGCAGAAGTCCGTAACCGGAACCAGCGAAAGCTACAGTTACGATTATCTTGTGCTTGCGGCCGGCTCCAAACCCACTTTTTTCGGTATCCCGGGAGCGGAGGAATACGCCCACACGCTGTGGTCGTACGACGATGCCGTGCATCTGAAGGATCATATCCACGAGTTCTTCAGAAAGGCCGCCCGCGAGACCAATCCGGAAGAAAAGAAAAAGCTGCTTACGTTTTATGTCGTGGGCGCGGGCTTTACGGGAATTGAAATGGTGGGAGAGCTGGCCGAGTATGTGCCGGTCCTCTGCGACAAATACGAAATAGACCGTTCCCTTGTCACGATTTACGACGTGGATGTTCTGTCGCGCATCGTGCCTGTTTTACCTGACAAACTTTCCGACAAAATAGAAAGACGCCTTTCCAAAATGGGCGTTGGACTCAAGCTGAACGCCGGCGTTGTCAGCATTGGCAAAGATTACATTGAAATCAAGAGCGGAGAGACGGTGACCCGCGAAACTGTCGGTACCGTAATCTGGACGGCGGGAATCGAAAGCGCCGAAATCGCGGGCGAGGCGGCTAAGGTGCTCCAGTCGGCCCGCCGCGGAAGAATCCAGACCGACGCTTACCTGCGTTCCGTGGATAATCCAAACGTCTATGTTGTCGGCGACGATATCCTTTATACGCCGGAAGGCGAAAAGATGCCGGTCCCGCAGCTGGTGGAAAACTGCGAGCAAAGCTCCGGCGTCGCTGCGAAAAATATCATCGTTGCCCTTACTGGCACGGGCGAAATGGAAGAGTACAAACCGAAATTTCACGGGGTCATGGTTTGTGTGGGCGGCCGTTAC